>CAXNND010000119.1:0-6186 GCA_964203105.1 Desulfamplus sp. | reverse complement strand
AAGAAGAATGATGCCACTTATGAAATTACTCACAATATTTTGCAGACCAAAACCGATACCAATACTTAGTGCACCAAAAGCGACAGTCAGTGTGGTAGTATTGAGACCAAATACAATAAGGGAGGTAAATATGCCAAAAATCCAGATGGCATAGACAGTTATGGTGGTCATTGATTCCTGTAACCCATGATCAAGTCCACTATCTCCAAGAAGGTGCTGCTGAAAAAAATTACGCCATGCTCTGGCAAAAAAATGGGTAATAACAAGAATCATAATTGCCTGGGCAATACTTGAAATGCTGAAACTCATTGATCCGACAAGAAACTTGAAGGTAAGAATTTTGTAAAGCCAGGGAAATACAAAATCACTGCTTGCCCATGAGAGCATAAGTGCTATTGTTACAAGAAAGAATAGCACGATAAACGATATATTTTTTATAAGCCAAAGCACTGAAAAGCTGTTTTTTGCATGAAGATGGATATGGGCATTGTCTGTATGTGGCGGAGTATGTATTCCGGCAGGCATCCACTCTCCTGATGCCCCTATTATCAAACCTGACCACATGATAACCACAACTGTTTTTCCCCATGATATGTACCAGTAGAATGCAAGTGTCCCATATCCTAAAAGTTCAAGAACAATACCTGTTATGGCTGCCAGAACTACTCCGTTTTTATAAAATATGGGTATCATTTGAATAGTTTTATTTTTTCTCTCACAATAATGTATCATTTCAGGCATGAGTTTTTTCAAAAAATAGATAAGCCATCCATAAAAAATAATTTCACATAAAAGCCTGTATCCAATAACAATGCTGCTGTCACTTTTCAGGGCACTGCCAAGCAGGATATATATAACCGCAACCATGTTTAGAGTCTTGAGAAACAGTATAAGCTCTTTTACCGGAACCACAGGATATCTTTTTTGTATGTTTTCCAGAAAATAGATTGTCCATAAAATAAAAATAAGGATCATCAGTATCTCAACGATAAGGTTTCCCACTATTGAGTAGCTGAAAAAAAGTTTGAACTTGATGCAGAGATAGAAAAAGGCTGTAACCGCTGAAAGCAGAAGGTTTCTTCCAAAGATTTCAAGAACTGTTCTGCTCCAGTAGCGATTCTCAAGATGGGGAGATGAGTAGCATATCCTTTTGAGTAATATTTTGAATCTTATTGTAATAATTGAGAATATCAAAAGAATCACAATAAATGAAATGAGTTTATGCAGACCTGATAACCACAAAAAACTAAAACTGTTTTTCCAGCTTTCAAGTTCAAATATAGATGTTGCAATAGAGAGCAGTTCCCTTATATCCTCTCCCATCCGTTTCCACGTACCTTGAGTGAGTGGGTTAGTTTTCCGTGTTAAAAGTTCTGCTTTTTTTGAGTCACGGATACGGACCTCAAGCTCGCCTACAAGGGTTTTGTATTTTCCACCTATATCTTCCAGTACAGGAATCTGCCCATTTATAATTGCATGAGTCGATTGCATCAGGAGCATCTGTTTTGTAATGGCTGTTTGAAGATATCTTAAACGTATTTGCAACTGCCTAAGGACAGTTTTCTGCTCTTCTGCTATTTTCTGCTCATCTACAACTTTCTGTTTTTCCAATAACTTCTGCTCTTCTATATGTTGCCGTTCAATGTCAATTCTCTGCTCCAAAGCTGCCCTCTGCTGAGGGTCTCCATATTTGCCCAAAGCAAGTTGCTTCTCAAACGAAACACTTTGCTGCTGATCAGGTGCAAGGGGGGGCTCGGCTGATTTTATATCCTGTTTAGGTTGAATTTGTTGCTTGGCATCCTTTGATGTAATATTGTTTTCAATACCACCTTTATGTTTAAGCTCTATAAGAAATTTATCATTGCCCATCTTCTGTTCATAGGCTATCTGCTCTCCCTGTTTTAACTGTTCATTTTTCTCCCTGAGTTTTGAGATATCCGTGGTAAGTTTAGCAACAGCGGCCTGTGAACTCATGTATGCCTTTTCAAGGAGTTTGGTATCAACATCAGGAAGAGGTAGCTGGCTTCCAAATGTGGTCAGCTCTATCTTATAGACATTGGTCTGAGACTCAAATTCTGTTTTTCTGTTCCTGATATCTTCAAGATATGTGGAAAGTTCAGCAATCTCTCTCTCTTTAATCTCAAGATTTTTATCAATTAAAGCAGTCTGTTCTATGACTTTTTTAGATTCATTTGCATAATTTATATCGGTTTTGTTTTCACTGTTTATATCAGTTGAATTTATACGGTTTTCTCCCTGTGGCAATAGAGTCTTGCTCTCGGCGTATGCAATATATGTAATGATAAATGATGAGATCAGAATAAAACTTGACAGTACAAGTTGTTTAAAAGGCTTCTTCATTTTTTATTGGTATTCCTTGACTTTATTCTATTGGATTGGATATAAAAAGTATTTTTAAATACCTTAAAAAGTATTTAGGGTTAATTACTATAGTTTACAGTGTAAATGTTTAAATAGTACAGGAAAAAGGAAAAAATGAAAACCATTAACAAACAAGGAATCGGGAAAAATGAAAACTATTATTAATCGAACAATTAAGAACAGATTTATTGCTCTGTTGATATGTCTTGTTTCATCATTGCCTGTTTCAGCACTTGCAATTGAGCTGACTGACTATCTTGATCCAAATTATCAGTATCATGATGCTGAACTTGGATTTCAGTTCAATATGAGTGACGGAAATCAGGATCAGGTTAGCTATAATGGTATTGGCAGCCTTACCTATGATATGGAGTACAGCACACTGCCTCTTAAATGGGATGTATCTATCAATGCTGATACTGATTTCAGCAGAGGTGGTGATGAAAATGATAGTTCTCGCAAAAATCTTTATATTGACGGTGACACAACAGTCAAAAAATATCTTGGAGACTATACAGGACCTTTTGTCTATGGAGGTCTGGTTTTAGGTGTACGCGATCTGGATGGTTCTGATGATGACGATCCTTATGCCAAGGTTTCCGCTGGTCTTGGATATGGCAGAATCACCAATGCAACCCCTCTGATGGAGGCAATTCGCTGTATTGAAGATTTGACCAAATATGGTCTCATTGCAGGAGATGTTTCTGATGATGTTTACCTTAAACTATCCGATATAATTGCCAGAGAATCTGAATACATAAGCAGATACAGCAGACGGGAGTACGAAAAATACTGGTATGAGGATATTGAGGTGGTTCTAAAAGAGGCTGGAATATTAAGAAATGAGACATTGGGCGCTCTTGGCATAATAAGAATTCAGGATATCCTCACTGATGAGCAGGTTCTTAAACGCAAGCATGGCTGGGAAACAGGTGTGCAGCTTGATTACCTGATTTCTGACTATTCAGGAGAGGATGATGATCCTGGCATGGGACTTTTTTATGAGTATGCCAAACCGTTTGGCTTTAAATGGCAGTTGATTGACAGGGTTGAGTATTCAACGATTCTTGTGGATGGTGAGTTTGGTGATTCTGCTCACAAGATCAGCAACTCCTTTGAAATGAACTATGAGATGAGCGATAAGATAGACTGGGAAAATATCTGGAAACTTGACATTATCTGGGAGTCCGATTCTGACGCTGATGATACCTATTTGAATATGGTTGATACTGGTCTTCGCTTCTATCTTTCAAATACAATTGATGCTAAAGCTGGTATTCAGCTCAACCATAAAGATCAGGGCGATAATTCTGATGATAAAGTTGACAGTAGGCTCTATTTTCAGATGATTTATACAATATTTTAACCATTTTTAGGGTTAAAATCCTCGCGGTTTGATGCAAGACTTTTCTTGTTATTTTTTAACAACCCCGTAGCTTGCTGCGGGGATATTTATTCATAAAGTATCTCTGAATAATTGCTTTTCCCACTAATCCCAATGTGGTTAGTTCAAGGAGATATTCTTTTCCAATACCAGTTTGTTTCCGCTCTCATTATACCAGTATCTTGAAAAGTACCGCTCCATTATCATAAGCCCCCTGCCGTGCTCAGATGTCTCGTCCATACCCTTGCGATTTTGTTTTTTTCTCCAGTTGAACCCTTTGCCCTGATCCTCAATTTCTACCTTAAGCTCCTTGTTCTCATTTATCTGAACTGAACATCTCACCGTTTTGGAGGCATTCAGGCAGTTACCATGTCTCACTGCATTGGTCAAACCCTCACGCATCACAAGCTGAATTGCAAACAGATGGCTTCTGAACTTTTCAGAATACTCAAGTTCTTCTTGAAAATTGTCTTTTGTAAAAGTTCCCAATCCTTTAAATACATCTATGAGAAATCTGAGAATTTCATCACAGGTTCTGTCAACATTCCCCATTGTTGAGCTGAGTGTAACAGTAATACTTTCAGCCGTTTCATGTATATCAAATTGATCATTAGCCGAATCCGACATTGTTCATACCTCTAATATATGGTTCAACGCGTTTATCAGATTATAAATCGCCATATATCTTACACCTCTACGCATAACAGGACAATATCGTCCTCAGGTATCAGCCTCTCAGGCAATACCCTCAAGCCTTGGTCTGAATTAGTTGATCGATCAGTCTCTCCATCTTCATAAGTTTCTCTATCTGGATGAGATATCTCCTGCCCAAAAAGATTATCAATCAACTGCCGAGGTGCATCTTCAAAATTCAGATTGCCAACCTGTGTAAAATCATAGAGAAATCGTTCCGCACCATTGACCCATGTGATCTTGTTTTCAGCAGATTCAACAAGTCCATCGCTGTATATAAAAAAACGGTCTCCTGGCGAGACATCAATTCTGGTAATGCCAAATTGTGCATCCTTGAACATTCCAAGTACATCTCCATCAGAACTTAAAAGAGCGGGTTGTCCATTTACAGGAACATGGACAACAGGTGGATGTCCTGCATTTATAACTGTCATTTTAAGAGTTTCACGATTAAGCAGGACATAACATGAAGTCAGATATTTACCTTCCGGAAGAATCTCTACAAGAACATCATTTATCATTTTCATACTCTCAGCAGGAGAATATACAGGTGTGCAGTTCTGTACAAGCAGAGCTTTAACCGATGCTGTCATATAACTGGTCTTGATATCGTGGCCGGAAAAATCAGCTACAAAATAGCCTTTGATCTGTTCGGAAATATCAATAATATCATAAAAATCTCCACCAGCCTCATGAAGAGCTTTGTAATAAACCCCGAATTTTGCATCAGGATTATCCTGGGAAAGTGGCAGCATTGACTCCTGAGCTTCCGAGAGTTGTCGAAGTTTGTGAGCCTGTTCAGCAATAAGGGAGTTGGTGGCAATGGATAGTTTAAGGTGAATCCTGACTCTGGCAATAACCTCAAGATTATGAAATGGTTTGGTGATGTAATCTACAGCTCCAAGATCAAAACCTTTGAGTTTGGAGTGAACTTCACTTACACCGGTGAGAAAGATTACCGGAATTGATGCGGTCAGCGGATTATTTTTTAAAAACTGTATTACCTGAAATCCATCCTCACCAGGCATCTGAATATCAAGAAGAATTAAATCAGGCAGCTCTGCAAGGGCAAGTTGCCTTCCATGAGGTCCATTGGAGGCACTCAGCACTCTATACCCCTCCTTGGAAAGTGATTTTTCAATGAGCTTGAGATTCACCAGATGATCATCCACTGCAAGAATAGTAAATGGCTGCTTTGTATCCATAATTTTATCCAAATACTCCACTTATCCACAATACTCCACTTTTTTTAACAACTTCTGGTTTATGACGCTTTTTGTCATATTTCAGGATTTTATCTGTTCTTGAAAAGGGCTATTAAGGATTACAACGTATTATTTTTCCATAAAATAATCATTATCTATGTTTAAATTTGACACAAGATGATGTTAATAAAATAGTCGTTTAAAAAACAATCAGGCTTAAAGATTTCACTTGACTTAATACCTTTTTTCCGAAAAATTGGCAAGTAAAGTGGATTTTTGTGGAGTTTAAGCCTAAATGGAATTTAACAGGTCATGTTCAGATCAAGCTCTTTTCATACCATTGACCCAAAGGGGCGTCTTATAATCCCCTCAAGATTCAGAGATTATCTGAGAGTCAGCGGGAGCAACGGGGTGATGCTTACCAATATGGACAAGTGTCTGTATGGATATACATTTAATGAGTGGAAAGAGATAGAAAAAAAGATAATCACGGCTAAAAACATCCATCTACGCCACTTTAAG
>CAXNND010000118.1:0-6191 GCA_964203105.1 Desulfamplus sp. | reverse complement strand
ACAATACAATGAAAACGCTTGAAAAAAAGAATAGCTCAATAACCCTTGATCTTGGTTCAATTGCCAAAGGTTTTGGCGTTGATGCAGTTGTAGAGCTTCTTAAAAGTCGGGGATATTCTGATTTCCTCGTCGAAATTGGCGGAGAGCTTTTTGCAGCAGGAGAAAAAACAGCAGGTAAGTCATGGGTAGTAGGTATCAGTAAACCAGACAAAGGGGGAAATCCATACAAGAAAATATACAATGAGGAGTCAGGGGATAATGATATCTACCGTGCCTTACCTCTTAAGAATAAAGCTCTTGCAACCAGCGGAGATTATATGAGTTTTACGACCATTGAGGGTAAAAACTACTCACATATAATCAATCCCGCGACTGGTTATCCTGTTGACAATGGCGTTGTCAGTGCATCAGTGATTGCTGATAACTGCACCTTTGCAGATGGACTTGCCACAGCACTTATGGTAATGGGACATGAAAAAGGGATTGATTTGGTGAACAGACTTGAAAGTGTGGAATGTCTTATTGTTGCAAGAGATAAAGATGGCAAACTCAAAAATTACAGATCAAAAGAATTTCCCCTGCCATGAATCTCTTTTCTCAAATGTTTTCTGTATCATGTTAAATGTTGTGTGCTTGTCAAGTGCCCATTCTGGTGCTGCAAGTTCATCAGGGTGGGGGTCGCCTGTAATCCTCTGAATGACTATATTTTCAGGAAGACGCTCGATAAAATCGCACACAGCCTCAACATAATCGTTTTGAGTCATGCAGGTATAACCTCCATTTTTGAACATATTTTCGAGCAGAGTTCCCTTTACCACGTAAAGTAGATGAATCTTGACGCCGTGAATACCAAGCTCACCTATTCTGCGTGCAGTTTGCATCATCATCTCACTTGTCTCTCCCGGAAGACCTAAAATAACATGAGCACAGACATTGATTCTTTTGTTTCTATATCCAGTTCTATTTGTGTAACAACAAGATGACTCTGATAATCCATGATTACTATAAATTGCTTCGTGTGCCTTTACCATCTCAACTGCGTTGACAAAACATGCAAAATTATGCCCCCGATTTATCAATTCAAGAGTTATGTCGTGGCTTGACTGAAGCCCATACTCCAGCCACACAAGATATTTATCAGTGTATGAAGCAATCAGATTAATTTTTTCTCTGTCAATGCAATCGGGTCGTGTGCCGATCGCCATTCCCACAACACCATCCACTCCAAGAGCTTCATCGTAGATGGCTTTCATACGCTTACAGGTGGTGTATGTATTGGTGTAGGATTGAAAATAGACCAGAAATTTTTTTGCATTGTATCGCCTGCTCATGGCATTTCGACCAAGTTCAATCTGTTCAGTAATGGATAAGCCTTTACCCCAGAGTCCTGAACCAGACCCTTTGCTATTGCAGTAAATACAGCCACCCTTCGAGACTTTTCCATCACGATTTGGACAGTCAAGCCCAGCATCAACAACTATTTTTTGAACCCGTTCTCCATACAGTGCTTTTAAATATGAGTTGTAATCTGAATATCTTCTTTTGTCTGACATAATTAATTTTATCTACCATTGGTAATTTTATACGTTGCCTGACTATCGACTTTAATGTCACTCAAATAACCATTTAATATAACCCGAATAATTTCAGGTTGAAAAACCTCTGCTTGACCAAAATGTCAACCAGATATATAGTAAACTCCCATGAAATTCTACAAAAAAAAATATGACATCATTGTTGTTGGAGCTGGTCATGCAGGATGCGAGGCTGCCCTTGCCGCTGCTAAAATGGGCTGTTCTGTCCTTGTTATGACCATTGATCTTGACAAAATCGCTGCCATGCCATGCAGCCCATCTATTGGTGGAACTGCAAAGGGCCAGATTGTCAAGGAGATCGATGCCCTTGGAGGTATGATGGCAAAAGCATCTGATGCCTCTGCAATACAGTACCACACCCTGAACACAAGGAAAGGTCCCGCGGTTCAGGCAACAAGAACCCAGAACGACAAGCAGAAATACCATCAGGTTATGAAATCTGCTCTGGAAAACGCAAAGAACGTTGATATCAAGCAGTCCATGGTTGAAAATATAGTTGTGGAAAATGGCAGAATCAGAGGAATGGTGGAAAGAACCGGTATGGGTTTTGAGGCTGATGCTGTAATTCTTGCCACAGGCACATTTCTCAAAGGGCTTGTTCACATTGGAGATAAATCGTTTGATGCAGGAAGAGCCGGTGAATTTGCATCTATTGATCTGGCAAAATCACTTGAAAACCATGGATTTGCTCTTGGAAGAATGAAAACTGGAACTCCACCAAGACTTCACAGAGACTCGATTGACTTTAGCTGTTTCACTCCTCAAGAGACAGACCCCTGCCCTATTCCATTCTCTTTTTTAACAAAAGAGGTTTCAAACAGGATGGTGCCAAGCTACATTGGACACACAAATTCTGAACTCCATCAATTTGTAAGAAAAAATCTTCAATACTCTGCTCTCTATGGTGGTTATATTCATGGACGATCAGCAAGATACTGCCCATCATTTGAAGACAAAATCGTAAAATTTCCGGAAAGAGAGAGCCATCAAATAATATTGGAACATGAGGGGCTTAACACTCTGGAGATATATGCAAGTGGACTTGGTAATAGCCTTCCCTGGGATATACAGGTTGAGCTGGTGCGTATGGTCAAAGGTCTTGAGAATGCCGAGATTATACGCCCTGCCTATGCAATTGAATATGATTACCTGAACCCCCAGCAGCTTTACTCAACTCTTGAGACTAAAAGGATCAAAGGACTTTTTCTTGCGGGTCAGATAAACGGCACTTCTGGTTATGAGGAGGCAGCAGCTCAGGGTATTTGGGCTGGCATCAATGCAGCCTGTGCTATTCAGAAACGTCCACCATTTATCCTGGACAGATCAGAAGCATACATGGGAGTAATGGTTGACGATTTAGTTACAAAAGGGACGCAAGAACCTTACAGAATGTTTACATCACGGGCAGAATACAGGCTTCTACTTAGAGAGGACAATGCAGATTTAAGGCTTGTGGAGAAGGCTTACTATCTGGGTCTTGTTGACCATGAGAATTTTGCACGAACAAAAATGATTGAAACTTCCACCAGAACCGAAATAGATCGCATAAGGTCATGTGTGGTAAAACCCTCTGCAAGTGTCAACTTCTGGCTTGAGTCCGCAGGAACACCATCTATCACAAACGGTGTCAAATTAGATCAGTTATTAAAACGGGCACAGCTTGATTATTCAGCAATAGAGCATCTTTCTCCATCCTCGGAGACACTGGAACCAAGAGTCAAAACCCAGGTTGAGATTGAGATAAAATACGAAGGTTACATCCACCGCCAGCACAATGAAATTAGAAAATTTAAAGATATGGAAAAAATAAAAATACCAGAAAAGATTGATTACAATGCCATTCATGGACTTTCCAATGAGCTTAAGGAGAAACTTATTCAAATAATGCCGGCATCTTTGGGGCAGGCATCCAGAATTGATGGAATGACTCCTGCCGCACTATCCGTCATTATGATTGGTATCACAGCTTTAAGAAAACATCAGCAACCCTGAATTGCAGATTTTGGATTTGATAACTTTTCAAAAGTTATCAAATCTTGACACCTATCGAATTCAGTTTATTTTAGTTCCATAAATGAGAATTACTCTATGAAATTCAATAATTGCGATATGTTTACATACAAGAGGAAGATGAGAAATGGCTGAAACAGATTATTATAAAATTTTAGGGATAGAGAAAACAGCAACGGCTCAGGAGATTAAAAAAGCATATCATAAACTGGCGATTAAATATCATCCTGATAAAAACCAAGATGATAAAAATGCTGAATCCAAATTCAAGGAGATAAGCGAAGCCTACGCTGTATTAAGTGACAAGGAAAAACGTCAACAGTATGATACCTATGGTTCAGCAGGTTTTCAGCAGCGATATTCAAAAGAGGATATTTTTCGCAATTTTGATATAAATGATATCTTGCGGGAATTTGGTTTTGGACAAAGTTTTGGTGCAAATTTTGGGCGTGGACAAAGCTTCACAAGTGGTGGTGGATTTTCGAATAATGGCGGATTCTCGGGACAGATGGGAGGTAACCCATTTGGACAAACAGCCGGCGGTTGCGGAGCGGGTAATCATCGTCCCCGTCAGACTCGGGGCAATGATATTGAGTATGAGATATCCCTCACTCTTGACGAAATAATAAACGGGTCTCAAAAAACGGTTACTATAAATCATGCAGGAAACATAGATACAATCACTGTGAAAATACCGAGAGGTATGACAGATGGTAAAAAGATTAGAGTACCTGGTAAAGGTGAGCCTTCTCCCCACGGTGGTCTAAGAGGAAATCTTTTCATCAAGTCAAAACATCTGCCTCACCCCGATTTTGAAATAGAAGGTAACGATATTTCTACTGTAAGGGAGATTAAACTGACAGAGGCACTGTTAGGAAGCAAGATTGACATTTTAACCCCTTTAGGTAAAGATATTACAATAAATATTCCACCAGGGACAAAACACAAAGCAAGGTTGCGATTGACACAACAGGGAATTCCACTTATGAATACAGAAGGATATGGAGATTTGTTCGTTGTTATCCATGTAAATATTCCTAAAGAACTTAATAGCAAACAGAAAAAACTTGTTGAAAAACTTGCAGAAACAGGATTATAAACAAATTATGACAAAACTCATTCCAATAATATCAGCGGAAGAGATACAAAAACAGATTAAAAAAGTGGCAGAGTCTCTCTCTAAAGATTACAATGGTAAACAAATGGTGCTTGTGGGTATTCTGAAAGGTTCATTTATTTTTCTTGCAGATCTCACAAGACATATCTCTATTGAACACGAAATTGATCTTGTTGGCACTTCAAGTTACAGTGGCACAGAGACCACAGGAACTATTAACTTTACCAAAATGCCGGATATTCAGCTTGAAGGTAAAGATATCCTGATTGTGGAAGACATTGTGGATACTGGAACCACTCTTGCGTCTCTGGTAAAATATTTTAAGACATTAAAACCAGCTTCAGTAAAAATATGCACATTAATTAATAAAAATGAACGTCGTGAATTTTCACTTGATATTGACTACTCCTGTTTTCAGATTGAAAAAGGATTTCTTGTGGGATACGGCCTTGATTATAATGAAAAATACAGAAATCTTCCCGCAATTTTTGATCTTAAGTTCTAAGCAAATATTAAGCAAATATAGTAAAAATGAACCACTTTGCAGTAAGCTGCAAGGAATTAGACCCTAAAAAATGGTTAAAAAAATAGGAAGATTGGTTCCTGGCTGAACATGACATAACAAGGGGAAGCTTATGATTATTACCTGTGAACAGTGCTCAACAAAATTCAACCTTGATGATTCGATTCTGAAAAAAGAAGGTTCTAAAGTTCGTTGCAGTATATGCAGGTTCATATTTAAAGCGTATCCCGACACCACATCCTTGAAAGATACACCAGACGATCCAAAGGATATTGATACTACATTTGCATCTGACTATGATGACCTTGCAGATTCTCTTCAACATGAACATGAACTTGATCTTGATTTTTCCCTTGATGATGACATCTCCAAAACTGTTTCCTTGCAAAAATCCTCATCAGCTCCTGTTGCCCAGCCGGCAGATATAGATACTGAAAATGGTTTTGAACTTGATCTTGATTTTTCCCTTGATGATGACATCTCCAAAACTGTTTCCTTGCAAAAATCCTCATCAACTCCTGTTACCCAGCCGGCAAATATAGATACTGAGAATGGTTTTGAACTTGATCTTGATTTTTCCCTTGATGATAATGCCGATTTTACCCAGTCACCAGTTAGAACAACATCAAAACTATCCTCGCCCCCCCTCTCTCTTAACAAAGAAAATTTAGAAAAAGATGAGGCTCTGTCAATTGATAATGGACTTGAGCTGGATATTGATTTCTCACTTGATAGTGGTGATGGTATGGATATCCCTGTTTCACATAAATCGTCATTAAAACCATTTTCGCCGACTGTAGATATGGACGGTGGACTTGAATTGGATATGGATTTTTCTATTGATGAAGATATGCCTATAAATACAATAGATTCAGAACAAGGGCTGGAACTCTCAATAGAAGATGATTCTGAGATTGATTTTGACTTTTCGTTAGAAAATGAACAT
>CAXNND010000117.1:0-6220 GCA_964203105.1 Desulfamplus sp. | reverse complement strand
CCGCCTTTTGCATCAATCACCTCGTTTGCTGCTCCCGTATTAAGGTCATCTGTTTTGCCAATCTCAACAATCTTACCATTTTTGACCGCAACATATCCGTTGTCAACTTGTCGCATATTGGCGTCCATAGTTAGGACAACACCGTTTTTAATTAAAATATCCATGCTGTTTCTCAATTTTCTAACAGTATTAACTGCTGTTCATGCCACTCGATTATATTTTTGAATTTACAGATCTAACATTATGAGTACTCTGAATCTCAACCTGCCGATCTATTACTAATGGGTCAATAATAACGGGATTTCTTAAAAACACCTTCTGGAAAATTGCCGATCCATTTGTCAGAATTACGCCTGAAATGACCAATACAGCACCAATAAGCAGCGATTTGCCTACAGGTTCATTGAGAATCAAATATGAGAAGATAATTGCACTGACCGGTACAAAATTGATAAAAACACTCGACTTGGTAGCACCAATGCTCTTTATACCCTCATAATACCAGAGAAAACCAACTACTGTTCCAAAAAATGCAAGATAAAACAGGTTAAACCATGCCACCCCGCTATATGAGAAAATTTCACCAAAGCTGCCACTGATTAGAGCCGGAAACAGCAGCATCACAGTTCCTGCAACCGATGAGTAACAGACTGAAATTAAGGGCGATAAATCCCCCATAACCTGTTTGCCTATAAGAGAGTATGTAACCCAGCTTATGACACAGCCAACGGTCAGAAGCTCCCCTTTCCCCACACCAATGCTAAGTAATTCAAAGATGTTACCATCTGATATGACCACAACTGCACCTGTAACAGAGAGCAGAATCCCGACACATTTTACGGCATCCAATCGCTCTTTAAAGATAAGTGCTGATAAAAGACTTATAAAAATAGGATTGTTGGCAATAATAAGAGAGGCTTTACCTGCCTGAATGTAGTTTAGAGCATAAAAAAAGAATATGTTGTACGAAAATACCCCTGTTGCCCCAAGCAGCAGCAGGGGGACTACCTGCCCCCTCTTTACAGATGGAAGAGAGCCTTTGACCCGTTTTGTGATGATCAGTAGAAAAACAGAGGCAATGGCAAAGCGGACAAATGAGAGGCTAAGAGGGTTGCCTGTGCCAGCAATTGCTTTGCCGGCTATAAAAGTTCCACCCCACAGGATGGCTGTAAGAAAAAGTTTAAGATAGATCATTTTGATTACACCTTTGATGATTTGATTAAATTTTTGTTCATAAAAAAATTATTTAGAAATGTCAATGACGCAAAAAGATGTTGATAGTTAAACAGCTCTAAAGAGACCACTCCATTGAACTCTCTTAGCAGATTCATGGTTGGTGCTAACATCTTAATCGGCGTTTTATCAAGAGATTGATGGTCTTTTGGAGCTACTGGGGAAACTGGTGATGAAATATCTGATGAGAAATCGACACCATGAAGGTGAATAAGAGGAATCCTTGTTTTGTATTTCCCAAAGAGCTTCTCAATGTTATACTCGTCAACAATATAAAGGTCACTGCTTTCACCATCACTGCCACTGTAAAAAGTATTTTTGTAACCATTTCTGATCAGGTGTCCTGCATCAATGCAGATGGACATTCCGCAAGATTCAACAATATCGCCTATATATTCAAACGGATAGTCAAGTGTTTCAATCGAGATGATTGAAGGATCATAAAGGGAGGAGGAGAGAATTTCAAGGCTCTCCGCAGCACGACTCCGCCATTGATTGAGTTTGTTACTGTTACAGGGTTTGACAGAAGTATTTGAGGGAGCTTTACTATTGAGGTTCTTGATATCAAGCTCAACATGGAGTGTGTGTGTTGTGGGATTCAGAGGGGCACAAAGTTCCACTACCCTCTTTATTGTCTCAATAGCCGAACGGCGGACAGTTTTAGACCTATCTGTAAGGGAGATATCGACTGGCAGATGGATATTATATGTTACAGAAAGGCTTTTTGAAAGGCTGGCGAGCTGCCGGATATCTTCTGATGATGGAAGAACCTCAATTGGCTTACTTTTTATACACTGACTTCCCATGCCCCGGGATATTCCAGTTTTACTTTTAATCGCTTGATTATCTGGAATAAAAGGTTTGCTTTCAAAAAGCAAAAGCTCTATCTCATCAAACATAGCTCCAAGCTTGATAACATTAGGAACTATTTGGTCAGGATATATAAAAGATGTTGTTGCAATTTTAAATGGCAAATTTGTCAAAGGTTCAGGCAGGTGGTATTTTTCATTTTTAGTCGAATGACTTTTTACAGGTTCAGGCAAAACGATCTCCTTTTATTGAGAAGCTTGGGTCTAATATCTTTAAGAAATAGCTAAAAACCGGAAGGGCGATAACATCAATAAGAATAACATGGTTTAAAATGTTTTAAAATCACAGGAGAATTAAATATTTTTATGAACATGGAGACTATTATTTCAGCGGCAGCGGGCAGACAGAAGGCTGACACTCTTTTTGTAAACGGGCGGGTGATTAATGTATTTACAGGAGAGATTCTTGAACAGAGTGTGGCTGTAAAAGATGGTTATATTTGTGGATTGGGGGATATAACTGGAGGAGACTCTGGTAGTGAATATGAGGCAAACCAGATTGTTGATTTGCAGGGTATGTATCTTTCGCCTGGATTTATTGATGCTCACGTTCATATCGAAAGCTCAATGGTCACACCTGCTCAATTTGCAAGAGGTGTTGTACCCAGAGGAACAACCACTGCCATTGCAGACCCGCATGAGATTGCCAATGTTATGGGAGTAGAGGGTGTTGAGTATATGATAGGATCATCACAGGAGCAGCAGATGAACATCCTGTTTGCTTTTCCATCCTGTGTGCCTGCAACTGATATGGAGACTTCAGGTGCAATTCTCAATGCTGACACAGTTTCCTCCCTTATAGAACATGAAAAGATCGTTGCCCTTGCCGAAGTAATGAACTACCCGGGAGTTATCTTTACTGACCCTGATGTTATGGCAAAGATCAAGGCTGCACATAAAGTGCGTAAAACAGTTGATGGACATGCACCTAAGCTTACAGGCAAGAACCTTAATTGCTACGCATCTGCCGGAATTTACAGTGATCACGAGTGCACTACTGCTGTTGAAGCTATTGAGAAGTTGAGACTTGGCATACATATCATGGTCAGGGAGGGGACGTGTGCCAAAAATCTTGATGCTCTTCTGCCTGCAATCAACGATAAGACATGGCATCAGATGATGTGGTGTACCGATGATCGTCATCCTGAAGAGATACTGACCCAGGGGCATATTGACCATATTATCAGAAGGGCTATCGAATCGGGTATTGATCCGGTTAGAGCCATTCAGATGGCAACCATCAACCCTGCCCGCTATTTTGGAATAAGGGATGCTGGTGCAATTTCGCCTGGACGAAGAGCTGATATGGTTGTGTTCAATAATCTTGAGAGTCCCAGGATTGATAAGGTCTTTGTAAAAGGGGTACTGGTTGCACAGAATGGTCATATTAACCCGTCAATTGCTTGTAAACCTTCTCTTTTCAGACCCAAAGCGATGAACTTTGATCTTGCTGCTGTTGATTTTTCAATCCAGTGTCCTGATAAAACCAGAAAGGCAAGAGTTATCAAAGTTATTCCCAATCAGGTGGTAACAGAGGAGATACGAATGGATGTAGAGCGTGGTTACCTACTCTCTGATACCGATCGTGATATGCTCAAAATTGCCGTGATTGAACGATACTCTGGCAAAACCGGTATGGCAAAGGGGTTTGTGCATGGCTTAGGTCTTAAAAAAGGTGCAATAGCCTCAACAGTTGCCCACGATTCGCACAATATCATTGTGGCAGGTGCAGATGATGACGATATGCTTTTTGCCGTAAAAGTTCTCAAAGAGATTGGCGGAGGTTTTGTTGTGGTGTGTGGCAAAAAGGTTGTTGCAAGTCTCGCTCTGCCTGTGGCTGGTTTGATGTCAGAGGATTCGCTGGAGCTGGTCAATGAATCAATGGCTAAAGTTATGGGTGCTGTTCAATATCTTGGCTCGCAACTGTCTCACCCGTTTATGACACTGGGGTTTCTTGCACTGCCGGTAATTCCTGCCCTGAAGATAACTGACAGGGGGCTTGTGGATGTTGAAAAATTTGAGATTGTAGAACTGTTTGTATAACCACTTGCCTTGCTCTCTTCCTCTCTTTCCGCTTGTTTTTTTAAGAACTCCTTGAATCTTGCATCCCCTGTCTGTTTAGAGTGAGGGTTCAAGGTTCAAGAAATTATAAAAGTAGCAATAATTTTTATTGACTTAAATAAAATGGGGTGTTATTTATTTTTTGAAATACTGACTGATTAATCAGTCTAATAATCCCGATTGAGAACATAGGCAGATTCGCTGCAATTAAGACTGGATTGAAGTTTCTTAGCAATAAGTAATAAAAATATCAAATTTTACGGGGAAGAAAATAACGTGTCAAAAAAAGAAGAGATACTCAATGCGGCTATAATCCTCTTTGCAGAGCAGGGGTTTAATAATACATCCATCACAGAGGTGGCAAAAGCCACCAACGCCTCAACTGCCAATATTTTTTACCATTTTAAAAACAAGGAGGAGCTTTTTCTTGCTGCACTTGAAAATGTCAAAGATGGAATAATGACTCATTTTGATGAGTATCTTCGTGGCAGGTATTTTGAAAACGGGCTTCAGATGATGGAGGAGATAATTGCATTCTACCTCTATCTTGCAGGGGCAATGCAGCAGTGGTTTTTGCTTCTTCATAGTCATTATCCTTACCGGTTGGCATTGGTAAACGATCTGTGCAGAAACCACCTTGAACAAACTTACAACAGCCTTGTTGATATATTTGAACGGGCTGTTGTCATAGGAAAGGAGGACGGCAGCATCGCTGATGTGGATTCAAGAAAGACCGCATTGGTTATTTTTTCAATGGTTGAGGGTGTGGTCAGATTTAAAATCTATAACCTCTATGACACAGGCGCACTTTTTTATGAGTTGATCAAATCATGCAACAAGATTTTAAAGTATAAAGAGTAAATATAAAAATGGATATGAAATTAAAGAGTGGATTTTAAGAGGGACATTGAAGGAAATTCTAAAAAAAATGATAAAAATTTAAAAAAACAGGTGGTCAAATGCAGATTCTTACAAAACTATTACCGTTTCTTGCGTGGTTCAAAGGCTATAATTTTGACAATTTTAAAATTGATTTTATGGCAGGCATTACAGTTGCATTAGTGCTGATTCCACAGTCAATGGCCTATGCCCAGCTTGCAGGGATGCCCTCATATTACGGGCTTTATGCAGCTTTTTTGCCTCCAATGGTTGCCTCGCTTTTTGGTTCAAGCAGGCAGCTTGCAACAGGTCCGGTTGCTGTTGTCTCCTTGATGACCGCAGCCTCCCTGGAACCGCTTGCAACAGCAGGCAGTGAGGGATACATTGCCTATGCAATTCTGCTTGCCCTGATGGTCGGGGTATTCCAGCTCTCTCTTGGTATATTGAGACTTGGTCTTGTGGTCAACTTTCTTTCCCATCCTGTGGTAAACGGGTTCACAAATGCAGGTGCCATTATTATTGCCTCTTCCCAGTTGTCAAGCATGTTCGGAGTCTCTGTTGACAGTTCGGAACATTACTATCAGACCATCATAAATGTATGTAAGGCAGCAGCCCACTATACCCACTGGCCAACATTTTTCATGGGGATATTCTCTTTTGCCACAATGTATCTCCTCAAAAAATTTTATCCTAAAATACCCAATGTTCTTGTTGCTGTAGCTGCAAGCATAGCTATCGCATGGACTATGGGTTTTGAGCACAACAGCTCATATCCAGTCTCTGCCATTGAATCTGCTGAGATACGGGCAGATATCCAGGCTTTCAACCGTCTTACATCTGAACTTACACCACTTGCTGACCAGAGAAAAAAAACTGGCATCACCATGGAACAGGCAAAGCAGGTGCATGATTCTATTGGTGTTATTGATTCAGAACATGATTTGCAGGTCATTGGCGTCAGGATGAACCAGATAAAGCACGAATCAGGTAATTATCGCAAAAAATTAAGAGATATGCTTTTCACAGCCATTCCACACGAACCCGACAGCATTAAAGGAGAAAATGTTTTACAAGGAGGAGATGGCACTGAAAGCAAAGATAGTTTAATGACCTTTTATCTTAAAGGAACGGAACCTGCCGGAGCAAAAAGTGATGGCAGGACATGGCGGATAAAGGTT
>CAXNND010000116.1:0-6225 GCA_964203105.1 Desulfamplus sp. | reverse complement strand
TTGTGACCCTGATTTTTCATTATTGGTCATAGCTGACTCTTCTGCCTCTTCCATTGCATTTCTGATCTCCGCCACATATTTTCGGACAGTATCAATATCTTTCAATACATGGCTGACCGGACGGAGCGAAAACTTTTTTCTTCTATAGATTCCGCAGAAACGGCAGTTGTTCCATGGGCAGTTTCTGGTGACACGGATTAAAAGGCTCTCTGCTTCACTTGGTGGTCTTATCGGACCAAGCTCAAAGCCTGTGTAAGGATCATCTGTCCTGGTTTTCATGCTTTTATCAGCCATATTGTTCGCCTTTACATTATTGTCTGTAACCATCTTAATTTATTCCTTTTTGCATGTTTATCTGTAGTTAGCCCCTTAACATCAGGATTTAATCAAACATCATCTTACAGGCAATAGCAATCCAATGACAACACAGAGTTTTTGGTAGTGCAAAACATTAAGACTTGAGAAAAATATTTAGCCGGTTTATTGATTGGGTTAATTTATTATGTAAGGGCAATCTTTTGAGGTTGTATTTATATAATAAAGCAACATAATTATGGTTTTGTCCTATACACAGACGGGGTAACTGCAATGGCTACCCTACTTCATGAAAACAATGAACAGCATTAGGGAGGTGCTATAGAGATGGAAAAAGAATACGAGAACGAACGTGAGAAGGAACTATTTTATCAGCGTTTAGAGTCAAAAGGTGTTTCAAGAAGGGATTTTCTGAAATACTGCACAGCTTTGACTGCATCAATGGGGTTAGCCTCATCGTTTACAGCACAGGTTGTTCATGCCGTTGAAACGGCTGCAACAGGTAAAAGACCTCCGGTCGTATGGCTTCATTTTGGTGAATGCACCGGATGCTCGGAGTCCTTTTTGAGAACTCCGAACGTGGGTTCTATTATCCTTGAGACAATTTCAGTAGAATACCATGAGACTATAATGGCTGCATCAGGTTATCAGGCTGAAAAATCACTGCATGATGCAGTAAAAAAGTATAAGGGTAAATTTGTCTGTGTTGTGGAGGGGGCGATTGCAACCAGCTACAACGGTGCCTATGGAAAGGTTGGTGGCAGGACATTTCTTGAGATTGCAAAGGATATAATTCCTCAAGCTGCTGCAGTTATAGCTCTTGGAACCTGTGCAGCTTACGGCGGCGTTGCCTCTGCTGCTCCAAATCCAGGCGGTTACAAGGGTGTAAAGGCTGCCATCGGTGTATCCACCATAAATATTACAGGCTGTCCGCCCAATCCGCTGAATCTTCTCTCCACTATTGTGAAATATCTCAACAAGGAGAAGATAGATCTGGACGAACTTGGCCGTCCCCTGTTTGCCTTTGCCAACAGTGTCCATGACCAGTGCCCGAGACTCAAACATTTTGAAAATGACGAGTTTGTTTTAGAGTTTGGTTCAAAAGAGGCAGAGCTTGGATACTGCCTTTATAAAATGGGGTGCAGAGGACCTGAAACCTTTAATAATTGTCCCACAGCAAAATTCAATGATGGTGCAAGTTTTCCCATTCAGGCAGGACACCCATGTATTGGATGCAGTGAACCTGATTTCTGGGATAAGATGACTCCTTTCTATAAGGAGATGTAATTCAATAGCTTGTGAACCAGACATAAAGATCGGAATATCAAGAAACTCTTTGCAACTATAGAGATAAAAAATCTCTCTTTTTATTCCAAATTATAACCAGAATGATAATTTTGTTTATAACTATAATGACAATCGTGTGACAAACACAGATAAAGGGATAATAGAATATGGGTAATAGAATTACTATCGATCCTATTACAAGGATCGAAGGACATTTAAAAATAGAGGTTGAGGTTGAAAATGGCAAGGTCAAGGATGCGTGGTGTTCAGGGCAGATGTTCAGGGGAATCGAGATAATGCTGAAGGGCAGGGACCCAAGGGATGCCCACCATTTTGTCCAGCGTTCCTGCGGAGTCTGCACCTATGTCCATGCTCTCTCTTCTGTAAGGGCTGTTGAGGATGCCTGCAAGATAACCATTCCTGACAATGCACGTCTTGTCAGAAACCTTATCCACGGTGCACAGTTCCAGCATGACCACATTGTTCACTTCTATCATCTGCACGCCCTTGACTGGGTTGATATTGTAAGTGCCCTGAGTGCTGACCCCAAGAAAGCAGAGGCTCTTTCAGCAAACACCAGCGGCAGACCACAGAAGAGCGACTATTTCAAATCTGTCCAGGACAAGCTCAAGGCATTTGTCGGAAGCGGGCAGTTGGGACCATTTAACAATGGATACTGGGGGCACTCTGCATACAAACTGCCGCCAGAGGCAAACCTGATGGCAACATCCCACTACCTTGAAGCCCTTCAGCTTCAGGCAAAGGCTGCGAAAATGCACGCCATTTTCGGTGGTAAAAATCCACATCCACAGTTTCTTGTTGTTGGTGGGGTAACCTCTGTCGGTGATCTGACTGTCGAGAGAATCAAGGAGTTTGAAGATATCTGGAAAGAGACAAAAGACTTTGTGGATAATGTCTATCTTCCTGATTTGCTTGCCGTTGCATCTTTCTATAAGGATTGGGGTGCAATTGGCGGCAATAACAGCTCTTTCCTCTGCTATGGCGATTTTGCAAATGACAGTGCTGAAAAGAACAAGCTCATGCCATCCGGTTTTATCCGTAATAAGATGCCTGTTGAGGAGATGACTACTGATAAAGTAACAGAGGATGTAACCAAAGGCTGGTACGAAAAAGGGGATGCAAAACATCCGTTTCAAGGGGAGACAAAGCCGATACAGGGTGAAGTAACCTACAACACTGACAAGCAATACACATGGCTCAAGGCTCCACGTTATGACGGACTTGCTGCCGAGGTGGGTCCTTTGGCAAGGGTTCTTGTTGCCTATGGCAAGAATGCTCCTGGTGTTCAGGCTCTTGTTGACAGCACGCTTAAAAAACTTGGTGTAGGTGTGGAGGCTCTCTTTTCAACACTTGGCAGAACTGCTGCAAGAGGTCTTGAAACCAAAATCATTGGCGATTCAATGGGTGGATGGCTTGAAAGTCTGAAGGCAAACATTGCCAAAGGGGATAAAAAGACCTATCAGTCATGGACAATGCCAAAAACAGGCAAGGGTTTTGGACTCAACGATGTTCCAAGAGGTGCTTTGGGTCACTGGATAGAGATTGCTGACGGAAAGATAAAGAACTACCAGTATGTTGTCCCCTCAACCTGGAATTTTGGACCTGCTGATGCAAAGGGTAACAAGGGACCAGTTGAAAAGGCACTGATTGGCACACCAATTGCCGATGCCTCAAAACCGCTTGAGGTTTTAAGAACCATTCACTCCTATGACCCATGTATTGCCTGTGCAGTTCATGTAATTGATCCACACACCAACGAGACGTACAAGGTGAGCGTTATTTAAGTTTTTAATTTTATTGTATATAATATCAAGGAGGGGTAAGAATTTATGCTTACCCCTTTATATAAGTTAAGGGCAACCATAGATGGTTGCCCTTACTGCTTTACAGGAGATAAAATGGCAGAAAAAATCATGGTTTTAGGCGTGGGCAATATCCTCTATTCAGATGATGGCTTTGGCATCAGGGTTGTTGAAAAACTTGAGTCTGAACAGATTTTCCCAGACAATGTAACAGTTGTGGATGGTGGTGTTTTAGGTGTAAATCTTTTAGGGGTGATATCCGGTGCTGACAGGCTCATTGTTGTGGATACTATTTTAAATCACGGTAAACCAGGAGACATTCACCGTCTTGAGGGTGATGCCATTCCCAACAGGATTCTTGGTAAAAACTCAATGCATCAGGTTGATCTTCTTGAAGCTCTCTCGCTTTGCAGACTGATGGGTAGCGTGCCTCAAACTGTCATTATCGGAGTTGAACCCCAGGATATTGAAACTCTAAACCCTGAACTGACTCCGGCTATAGCCCGCCAGGTAGATATTGTGGCTAAAATGGTTATTCAGGAGCTTGACAAACTCGCTTTAAAAACGCTCTGAGCTGTCTAAAAGTCTTTACATCTGTGCAATTAATCTTTACAAATTCTAAGGCATAGAAACTTGCCGATGAAAAACATTGGCAGCGTGTTCAGAACTGACCATTATGATAAATCCATTATATTTTGTTATTCGAGAGGTGTATCATGTCAACTTCAAAGGAAGATGAACCTAAAGGACTTACTCTTGACCAGAAAGCCATTGAGATTTTAGTAGCCAATATTATTCCCACATCCAAGTATTTTGAGAGCCGTTTTGACAACCTGCAATATCAGGTCAACGAAATAAAGGAAGATATCAAAAACCTTGAATCAAGGATGGAGAAAAGGTTTGAGCAGGTTGATAAACGTTTTGAGCAGGTTGACCACAGGTTTGTTGAGATGAAAGCAGATATGGACAAACGTTTTGAACAGGTTGATCAGCGGTTTGTTGAGATAAAAGCAGATATGGACAAACGTTTTGAAAAAATGGACAGACGCTTTCAGCAGGTGGAAGACAAATTGGACAAAATAATCGAGCGGATTGATCGTCGAATTGATGAAGGGTTGCGTGAAAACCGTGCTCAGAGTATGCGGATGTTCACCTTTGCCATGACCTTTTCTGCCATCTCCATGTTAGGGCTTATCGGCAAGATGCTCAAATTATTCTGACAATGACAAAGAGATAACCCATGATTTCAAGAATCGCAACAAGAGATACGTAAGCACATATCAAGGTTTAAAGTTCAGAGTATCTGTTTGTAATCCGTGAAATCCTTTAATCAGTGTCAATCAGTGATTTCAACAATTTTGAATCAGGATACCCAATATAAAAGGACAGCAGGATATGGAAATCAAATTATACAATGATGTTGTTTTTAAATGGGTTTTTGGAAGAAAAGAACAGACATATCCATTAATCTGCTTTTTGAATGCTGTGGTTTCTTATGATTCAGAGGATTCCTTTGATCATTCATCTGATGATTTTTCTGCTAATTGCAGACCCAAATTTTCAGAAGTTGAAATTCTTAATCCTTATGATGTCAACGAGCCGTTTACAAATGAAAAGCGGGGCATACTTGATATAAGGGCAAAAGATATTCACACCCATGAGTGGATAGATTTGGAGGTTCAGGTTGTCCGCACTTCTGATTATAAAGAGCGTTCCAAGTATTATCTTGCTGGTATGTATCGGGATCAGTTGAAAAAGAGCAGTGAAAATAATTACGATGAACTCAGAGCCTGTTACGGAATTCATCTTTTAGTTGACTCTATTTTTGAAGAAAAAGATGAACAGGCGTGGTGGTTTAATCACTATAGAATGCTTAATGTTAGAACACACAAGCCATTGATAAACCATTGGAATCTTTACTATGTTGAACTGAATAAGTTCTTGAAGTGTTTTGAGAAAGCTCAATTGAATAAAACAATTGAATCTCCTGATAAAAATAGAATCTATTTTAATAAAGAACTTGAACAGTGGAGCTATTTTTTTGGAACAATTCAGGATAATTCAAAACCGCTGCCCCTGTTTTTTAACGAAAACAAAGGAATAAAGGAGGTATTTAATATGCTGCAAACTTTCACAAAAGATGACAGACTGAGGGAACAATATCGCCTCCATGAAGAATTTATAAGAGTTCAAAGAGGCGAAGAGGCAAGAAAAGAGAGATTAAAACAGCAATATAATACAGCAGTGCTTGATCTTGAGAAGGAGAGAAGAGCCAAAGAAGAGGCTTTAAAGCAAAATGAAGAAGAACGAAAAGCCAAAGAAGATGCTTTAAAGCAAAAAGAAGAGATAGAACAAATTGCTATTGTATCTTTTAAAAAAGAGGGGTATTCAAATGAAAAGATTGCAAAGATGTTAAACATTTCTCTACTAAAAGTTCAGAGTATATGTTTGTAATCCGTGAAATCCCTTAATCCGTGGCAATCTGTGATTCTGATAATTTAACAATTTTGAATCAGGATACCCAAGATAAAAAGAAGAGACCCGTCCTATACACCGGACAGACTATATGAAACAAAACGATAAAAACAATATGCCGCATGATACAGGCTACAAGCTCCTGTTTTCTCATCCCGCTTTAGTCAGAGACCTCTTGACAGGTTTTGTAAAAGAAGATTGGGTTTGGGAGATTGACCTTAATACGCTTGAATCAGTCAACACCTCTTTTGTTACTGACGATTTAAGAGAGCGTTTTGACGACAAAATCTGGCGAGTCAGATTCAGAGGACAATGGCTCTATCTC
>CAXNND010000115.1:0-6228 GCA_964203105.1 Desulfamplus sp. | reverse complement strand
TAGAGAATGGAACTATAATAGCTGTTGCTCGCTATTCGATTCTTTATTTGATGCCTTAAGCGAACCCCTTGGATTAAAAGTTACCCAAGCCCCTTTAAAGGGGCTTTCATGTTTCAGCCGATGCTTTAGCCCACGGCTGGATTGATTTTAACCTGAATCAATAAGCCATTAACCAATAAAACTTTTATATGAATAAGACAGCCGTTATGCAAAAAATTGCCGTTGTTGGAATGTCCTGTATATTTCCTGGAGCACTTTGTCTTGAACAGTTCAAACGAAATATCATGGAAAAAAGAGAATCCATAATTGACGTTCCTGATAAACGGTGGATTGTCAAACCGGAAAGTGTCATCTCATCAGAATACAGACCAGATACAGCATCTTCTAAACGTGCGGGTCTTGTGACTGGATTTAAATTTAATCCAGATTCTTTTGAACATAAAATTAGTTTTGCTGAATCTCAATTTGATCCAGCTCAATTTTTGATTGATAGAGATATATTGCTTGAACTTGATCCGCTTCACCAGATGGTACTACATGCAGGCAGGGATGCTCTATCGCAATGTTGGAGCAATGAGGGGATAAGAAAAAGAGCTGCTGTTGTTTTGGCTGCCATTTCACTGCCAACCGCAAAATCATCCGAACTTGCCTGGCAGATAATGGTGGAGCACAAAAGAGCCAGCGATCTAAAAATCAAGGAAGAGCCATATCGGTTATCTAATGATTTCAATATAAAATATCTTAATAAAATAGATGCCCTTGCAGCTGGAATAGTCTCTGTTCCGGCTGCCATGCTTGCCCGTGCAATGGGGTTGATGGGTGGAAGTTTTACCCTTGACGCTGCCTGTGCATCTTCTCTTTATGCTATCAAGATTGCCTGCGAACAGCTCAATTCAGGCAGGGTTGATATGATGGTTGCAGGAGGTGTATCAGGGGCAGATTCTCTCTACACCCAGATTGGCTTTACACAACTTCGGGCTTTATCTCCATCAGGAAGATGTTCACCATTTGACAAGAGTGCAGATGGTCTTGTTGTTGGCGAAGGTGCTGGCATTGTGGTCTTAAAGCGTCTTGAAGATGCAGTTGATTGTGGCGACCATATTTGGGGTGTTATTACTGGTGCTGGATGGTCAAACGATATTGAAGGTAATCTTGTTGCGCCAGCATCAGAAGGTCAGATTCGTGCAATGAGGGCAGCTTACAAAAGTGCTGGCTGGTTGCCTTCTGATGTGCAGTATATTGAGTGTCATGGCTCTGCAACACCTGTCGGAGACAACATTGAGCTTAACTCCATCATCTCTTTGTGGAGAGAGGCAGGGTTGCAATCTCAAACTGGCTGTGCAATTGGTTCAATAAAATCAATGATAGGTCATCTTCTTACTGCTGCCGGTATTGCAGGATTTATCAAGACTCTGCTTGCAATGGATGAAAAGATTTTACCACCATCGCTCAATTTTTCAGAACCAACACAAGATAGCCCTTTGCACACAACAGGATTTCATGTTCAAACCAAACCAGAAGAGTGGAACGCAATGCCACTGCAAGGTATCAATGGAAATATCGGGAGAATTGGTAATAAGAATATCGTTATAAGTGGTAAAAATTTAGCAAGACGGGCTGGAATCAGTGCATTTGGTTTTGGTGGAATAAATGCCCATATACTTGTTGAGGAGTTCAGAAGAGATAAATATCAGGCTAAAGTCCCAGCCTTTTTTACCAGTAGAGATGATAATCCTGAGCAAAATAGAGAGAAACAGAGAAACAAACAGGATAAACCAGGGGACATCGCAATTGTTGGAATGGAGGTCATTATCCCTGCTGCAATGAATCTTGATCTGTTTAAGCAGATAATTTTCAGCGATAATAATGAGTTGTTAATCGATAATAATAAGTTACCAAAGGAGTTAATATCTTTAGAAAATCTAACGTCTCAAGAGGATTTAACAGCCAAAAATAATTCCAGTGGTCTCTGGATAAAAGAGCTGACCACATATCCAGGTGAGTTTCATATTCCGCCAAATCAGATAGACGATCTGCTGCCCCAGCATCTTGTTATGCTTAAAGCTGCAATGGGTGCAATCAAGGACGCAGGAATATCTCCAAGACCCGAGAATATCTCTCAATCTGTGAAATACCTTGATCCGTCTCAATCCGTGATTCAGGCAGAAGAATCGACAACCCGCACAGACTTTGGTGCAGCCATTGGAATTGAGTTTGACTATGGAGCAACTGATTTTCATATAAGATGGAAAAGTCAATACTCTGACAAACAGGCTCCAACAAAAACCGATACATTAACCAAAAGTAGTATCTCAACGCAAAACAATAATATCTATCCACCTTTGACAGCAGAGAGAACACTTGGTGCTCTTGGCGGTATTGTTGCAAGCAGGATTGCAAGAGAATTCAAACTTGGCGGACCATGCTTTACCATCTCTGCTCAAGCTGCATCGGGGATGAAAGTTATTGATATTGCAATAGAATCACTACACAGGGGCGAAACAAAAATCTTTCTTTGCGGCTGTGTCGATATGGCAGGAGATATACGTCAGGACAACCTGAACCGGACATTAAGAAGTCACGCCCCGTCTTATGATGAATCTGTTCCGTTTGACAGTAAATCAAAGGGTATTTTTCCATCAGAAGGGGCAGCAGCTATAGTTCTTAAAACCCTTGAACAGGCACAAAAAGATGGAGACAGGATTTATGCTGTTATCAAAGGGACAGGCACAGCATCAGGCGGGCAACTATCCTGTGAACAATATCAAAGAGAAGATTGTGATTTGAAAAATATCTACAGACTCTCCCTCTCTAACGCCTTGAACATTGCTGGAGTCTCAGTTGATAATATTGGACTATATCAGTCGCACGGAAGTGGAGATTCTGCCCAAGACTCCATTGAATTGAATGTTATCAAAGATCGCTTTTTCTCACTCTATCCTGAAACTAAAAACCTGAAACATATGACATGTGCAATTGGCTCAACATCTTCAATTATCGGAGATACCCACGCTGTATCTGGTCTTTTATCAATTATTCAATCAGCACTTGCCATATATCATCAAATTATTCCTCGTATAGCAAAATTCACATCTTCATCTATTATTGAAACTGCAAAAACAGAGGGTGCTGATTCATGTAAAGATGTTAAACTTAGTCTGTGTGAAAAAAGCAGATTTTATTTTCCCAAATTTCCTTCATTCTGGATTAAGGACAATTTCCAAGATAAACGGATAGCTGTTGCAGCTTCAATGACAACAGACGGGACATCTGCCCATGTTGTGCTTGAGGAATTCACCATTCCAACCGGATATCCGGCAAAGTTGAAGATAGATAAAGAGAGAGAAAGCCTGTCTGGAGTAAATCTGTCTCAATTTTATGGGTCTGAAATGGCTGATAAGCTCAAACTACTTGGAAGGGCGGGCAAAATTGCCTTTCTCTATCCAGGTTCCGGCAACCATTTTCCAGGCATGGGACGAAAACTTGGCGTGATGTTTCCCGATATTTTGCGTGATATGGACGAATCTGGAGCATCTTTGAATAAACGGTTGCTGCCAGATATCTACTATCCAAGACGTGTATCATGGGCAAACGGATGGCAGGATGACGCAGCACGACTCATCAACAGCCATGCCCACAACATGATCTTTGGTCAGGTCTCTTTTGGTGTGCTGATGACCCGTGTTGCTGAAAAATTTGGACTCAAACCTGATGCCTGTATTGGTCATAGTCTTGGTGAAACTGCTGGACTCTTCTCCTTAAGAGTTTGGAACGATCCTGAAGATATGCTAAGACGCATGGAAGCATCTGATCTTTTTACTGAAAAACTTGCAGGAGATTGCACAGCAGCTAAAAAAGTGTGGGAACTTCAACCGAATGAGCGACCTCAATGGCGTGTTGCGGCTGTGAATCGCACCAAAGATTTTGTGGATAGTGTAATTAAAGCGGAGCAGATTCAAGAGATTAGAGAGTATAAAAATGGAACTGAACATAACCGGCAAGGTAAAAGTGGTAAATATGACAGGCTCTATCTGTTGATTGTCAACACGCCTGATGAGTGTGTAATTGGCGGAAGTTCCGCGCAAGTTGAGGAGTTTATCAAAGAAACGGGCTGCGGGGCAATGTATCTTGACGGTGTTGTAACTGTTCATTGTCCTGTTGCAAAAGAGTGTGAGGATGAGTATCGAGATTTACACAGATTTGAATGCTATCCTCCTGATAATATTGATTTTTACAGTTGCTTTTCAGGCAAAAAATATACTCCCGAGACTGAGGCAACTGCTAACTCTATTTTAAATCAGGCTTTGTATGGATTTGACTACACAGAGCTTATCAATAACGCATGGGATGACGGTGTAAGAGTCTTTATTGAGATGGGACCGGGTTCTTCATGCACTCGTGCAGTAAATAAAATTCTTGGAGACAAGCCGCATCTTGCAGTCTCTTTATCTTCAAGCTCACAAGATGAAGATGAGGAGATTTCTCTTATAAATGCCCTATCTACCCTTGCTGATTACGCTCTTGCGGATTATTCAGCAGCTTTAGAGAGCAAAGTGGCTGAATCTACTTTGACTGAATCTATCTTAAACTTACAAAAATTACCTACTCTACCTAATATTTTTAATATTACTGCTGAATCTGCTAAAATTACGACAGATGCTCACGTTAAATTTTTGGAGTTGTCTGAAAATAATATGTTGGAGTTAGGAAAGCAGTTTGCCTGTCTGGCTCAAATTGCATCAACTTCAACAAAACCCAACAAGAACGGAGAGCAAACTACAACAGAAAAGCCCTATATATCCGTAAAGCATCTTTTTGACCGCAATATGTGCATGGAGTTTGCTACAGGTGCTGCCAGCAACGTGCTTGGATCTGCCTTCAAGATTATTGACTCTTATCCTGTAAGAGTCCGTCTGCCTGACGAACCTCTTATGCTGGTTGACAGAATCATGGATATTCAGGGTGAGATGCTCTCATTAAAATCAGGTAAAATCATCACTCAGCATGATGTCAAATCTGGAGCGTGGTATTTGGATGGTGGAAAAGCTCCTGTCTCAATCTCAATCGAAGCTGGTCAGGCTGATCTCTTTTTATGCTCATGGCTTGGTATTGACCATGTTGTCAAGGGTAAACGGCGTTATCGGCTTCTTGATGCCAAAGTAACTTTTCATCGCACATTACCTGAACCTGGAGAAACCATAGAATATCATATTGAAATTGACAGATTTTTAAAGCAGGGCGAGATATATCTCTTCTTTTTTCATTATCAAGGTTTTATTACCGCTATTAATTCTGATAATAACCCAGAGCTTCTTATCTCTATGCGTGATGGGTGTGCCGGTTTTTTCACCCTTGACGAGGTTAAAAATTCAGGTGGGATTATTCTGAAAAAAGATGAGAAAGAGCATATCTTAGGAGATAATGGTAATCTGCTTGTTCCTCCTCTTTTTGTCATTGAATCCTTGAATACGTTTCTCAAGGTTTGCAGGGAAAATTATACTGATTCTCAAGTTGAACAGCTAAGGGTTGGCAATCTTGAAGGGTGTTTTGGCAGTCAATTTAAGGGAATTTTGCTTGGAAAAAATTTGAGGCTTCCGGGTTCCAGAATGCACCTGATTGATCGTGTTCTTGATTTTAATCCGACTGGTGGCAGATTTGGAATGGGCTTTATCTGTGCTGAAGCTGATATTCACCCTGATGACTGGTTTTTAACCTGCCATTTTGTTGATGATATGGTGATGCCAGGAACCTTGATGTATGAGTGCTGTGCACACGCTTTACGGGTTTTTACTCAAAGAATTGGATGGATAACCACAAGAGATGAACCGTTTTATGACGTGATTCCGGGTGTTGAGAGCGATTTAAAGTGTAGAGGTCCAGTAACTGTAGAGACTAAAAAGGGACGGTATGAGATTGAAATAAAAGAGATTGGGTATATGGATGTAGCATCTGATTCTTTTAAACATCAAACCATGAAAATGCAAAATAAAACCATTGAAGATCATTATGAGCCTTACATTATTGCAGATGCCCACATGTTTTCTGATGACCACAGAATTGTGCTTTATAAAAACATGGGAATGAGAATAGTCGGGTTATCCCGCAGTGCAATAGAGCTATTTTGGAATGAAAGATAGACGTAAAATAGAAATCAACTGGAGTTTTAAAATATAGAAAAATGAGATATTCAAAAGTTTTTATAGACGCAATAGGTTATGAACTTGCCCC
>CAXNND010000114.1:0-6267 GCA_964203105.1 Desulfamplus sp. | reverse complement strand
ATACAAAAATTTTACCCTCATAAAAGAGTCTATCTGATTTGTTGATTGTGGTGGAATTAACTGAAAGTTTCTGCATGGCTGTCAAAGCCTGGGAGAGCCATTGCCAGCCAATTACAACATATCCAAACATCTCAAGATAGAGCGTTGCATTTGCAAGAAAGGGTTCTGCACCTTTTTCAAACGCCATCTTGCCAAGAGTCATGGTGGTATCTGTCACAGTTTTAAGGGCTTCTCCTATCTCGTCAGCCATTGAAGCCAGATATTTGCAATTAAGTAGATACTCTTTGGATAGACTATCGTTGATTGATGCAGTATCCCTGTAAGCCAATGCTTTGTTAATTGTCTTTTCAACTTCACAACAGAAGAGCTTTAACGCCTTTCCATCCTGCATTACAACCTTTCTGCCTAAAAGATCCATACCCTGAATTCCGGTTGTGCCCTCATGGATTGCATGAATACGCATATCCCTGAAGTGCTGCTCGACAGGAAAATCCTCACAATAGCCATAGCCGCCAAAACACTGGATACTCTGGCTGGTGGATAGTATCCCCATTTCAGACGGAAATGTTTTTGCCACAGGTGTCAAAAGTTCTAAAAGAAGCTGGTATTTTTCCTTGTCTTCATTGAGAGCATTTGAAGCGTCAGCATCTTTGGTATTGGATATAGCATGAATCATATCTTCATAAATGCTGCACTGAAGTATCAGGGCAAGCGAGCCTTCCCACACAGCTCTCTGAAAAAGAAGCATACGCTTGACATCAGGATGTTCAATAACTGGAACGGGCTGATTTTCCGACAGAGGCAGAACGCTCTTACCAGATTTACTGTCAGATATGCGTTTGCCGCCAGAGAGGCTTCTACCCTGTTTACGCGTTTTGGTATAATCAAGGGCTGCTTCATAGGCTGCGGCTGCAATGGCTGTAGCTCCAATTCCAACTTCAAGCCTTGCACCGTTCATCATCTGGAACATGTAGGCAAGTCCCTTGTTTGGTTCACCAACAAGCCAGCCCCTGCAATCTCCCTTGTCGCCAAAACTTAACGCTGTTATGGGTGCACCCCTGTAACCAAGTTTGTGAAATGTCTGGGTAACAGTGACATCATTGCTGACCATCCTGTTTTTGCCAGAACCAGCAGTCTCGGGTCTGAACTTTGGCACAACAAAAAGGGATATCCCCTTTACTCCGGCAGGTGCCCCGTCAATTCTTGCTAACAGAAGATGCACAACATTATCAACACCATCGTGATCTCCGGCTGAAATGAATATCTTTTCTCCTGAAACAAGAAAAATTCTGCCATCAGAATCCTGATCCTCATAAACATGATGTTCAGAAGAGCTGTTCTGTTTCTCTTCCAAAGAGTTATTTAACTTTTGTTTTATGGGGCTTGCAGATGTTATGAGATCGCCTAAAGAACTTCCGGCTTCTGGCTCTGTCAAAGCCATTGTCCCCTGCCATTTTCCATCAAGCATATGAGGAATAAATGTCTTTTTGAGATAATCTGATCCATAGGTGAGAATGAGCTTTGCAGCACCGGTTGTCAGACCGGAATAGACAGAACCTGAGTAGTTTGCTGCCCCAAATATAAAATAGACTGCATGAAGAAGGGTCGCAGGCATCTCTTCACCTCCCCAATCTTCAGGAAAGGGGGCAGCAATCCAACCATCACGACCAAGTGTTTGCATGATATTTCTGACATCTGGATTAACTGCAACTGTACCGTTTTTAAGCTCGGGAGGATTTCTATCCATTGTCTCAAAAATTGGGTGCAGTGCTTTTTTTGAAAACTCTAAAGCTGCGTCAAGCACAAGATCAATGGATTTTTTGCTTCTTCCTTCAAAAGGATCACAAGTTGAGCTTTTATGAGCCTCCATAAGTTCATGTAGGGTAAATTTTAAATTTCTCATGTTAATGAATCTGCCAGCCATATTTTTCTCCTGCAATCAAGAATATTTTACTACATTAAAAGTGGTGAACCCATCTTAAGTTAAATCTGTCACCTTCTGATCTGTTTTCTGCTGAAGATTCAAAGTAGGCATTGAAAAAGAGATGATCATTCTGGGAAAAGTGATAGACCATACCAGGACCAATTCCCAAAACCTGCTCTTTAGTGCCTGAAACATCATTGCCATCCATCTGGGTATCTGTAATCTGTTTTAAATAATAGCCGTTTATTCCGATCCTCACGGTTTTTGGAATGACTTCGTAATCAATTGCAAAATTTGCATGAAACGCCTGACCAGCCTGGGTGTCATCTGCACCAAGTGCCATATATTTTCTGCCTGGATCATCATTTTTGCCATTCCATAGATAATGAATACGGGTTGATGCTGTAATTTTCGGAGTGATAAACAGGGTGGCTGCCCAGTACGGGTTAAAAGAGAAGAAGTTGCTGCCGGCATTGAGTTCTCTGTTCTCATCATACTCGCCGGTCGGAAAAATCATCTGAAGTTCAATCCGGTGCATAAAAACTGGTCCGTTTTTCCCCATAACCGGATCCCACTGAAGATATGGTCCAACCAGAATATCACCTACTCCACCGCCATTGTCCTGTGGGAATGCAGGATTATCAGTAGTGTAGTCCATATCAAGCCCCACTGTTGGAATCATCAGGTTAATACCCCATTTACCACCTGCAACAAGCTCTTTGTCTGACTGATATAGAAACTGCGTCAAGCCAATCCAAGCATTTAAAGACTCATCAGCAAATGGTGGAAGTGCGTTATTGCCATTTGAGTCAGCAAGTTTGTCTGAATTGTAGTTCTGGATATACTGGCTAAAATAGATTCCAGGTCCGGCAGGTGGACCACCATCAAGAAAACTTGTAAACCCAAGATTGACTGATGGCAGATCATAGGCGTAAAGCGGTGTTGCCGGTATTAGCGAAGCTATTGGTATTAATAGCTGTGATAACAGGATGGTTATCAGTGAAAACAACATTGCAACTGACATTTTGGAACGTTTCATTTTTTAATCTCCTCTGTAAAATTTTCAAATTGATAACTCTAATCTTTTAACACTGCTCGAATAGATTTGACAACTTTGCTAAAGTTGTCAAATCTTACCTGAAAAAATCTTGCCTTGACAAAAAAACCAAAAACTGAGACTTTGCTTCTATCAAAAGAAACAAGGATTGTCATGTTATTTTTTTACAGATTTATAAATAACAAAATTTACAAAATACATAAACTATGAATTAAAAAGGAGATTATTGTGACAGTAAAAATATTTTTAAATGAAGATGAGATTCCTAAACAGTGGTACAACATTGCAGCAGACCTTCCAGGAACCATGAATCCACCTCTTGGACCAGATGGAAACCCAATAACACCAGAGATGCTTGCCCCTGTTTTTCCCATGAACCTGATTGAACAGGAGGTCAGTCAGGAGCGGTGGATTGACATTCCAGAGGGTATTCTTGATCTGCTCTATCGCTGGAGACCATCCCCTTTAAGAAGGGCTGTATATCTTGAAAGATACCTGCAAACACCGGCAAAAATATTTTTCAAGGATGAGAGCGTCTCTCCGGCAGGCAGCCACAAGCCAAATACCGCTGTTGCCCAGGCGTGGTACAATAAAGAGTTCGGGATTAAAAAACTGACCACTGAAACCGGCGCGGGTCAGTGGGGCTGTGCCCTATCCTATGCCTGTGCACTTCTTCACATGGAGTGCAAGGTTTTTCTGGTGAGAATCAGTTTTGACCAAAAACCCTTCAGAAAGGCAATGATGGAGACATGGGGAGGTACCTGTATAGCCAGCCCGTCAAAAGAAACTGCTGCTGGTCGTGACATACTTGCAAAATATCCTGACACACCAGGAAGCCTTGGAATCGCAATCAGCGAGGCTGTTGAAGCCGCAGTGTCTGATCCGACCGGTCAGACACGCTATGCTCTTGGAAGTGTCCTTAACCATGTTATGCTCCATCAAACCATCATTGGTCTTGAAGCAAAAAAACAACTTGCAAAAGCTGGCATCAAAAAAGTTGATACGGTGATTGGATGTGCCGGCGGCGGAAGCAACTTTGCAGGTATCGCATTTCCATTTGCACTGGACAAGATAAACGGGGCTGATATTGAAATTATTCCTGTAGAGCCTGCTTCGTGTCCAACTCTAACCCGTGGACCATATATTTATGATCATGGTGATGTGGCAAAAATGACTCCTATGCTGCCAATGTATTCATTGGGACATGATTTTATTCCAGCCCCAATACATGCCGGAGGATTGAGGTATCATGGCATGTCGCCGCTTGTTTCCCAGGCAGTTGCACATGGTTTGATGACCCCGATGGCATTAAAACAGCTTGAATGCTATGAAGCTGCGATGATATTTGCCAAAACCGAAGGTATGATTGTGGCTCCTGAAACAAGCCATGCAGTTGCTGCAACTATCAGAAAGGCGTTGCAGGCAAAGGAAGAGGGCAAGGAGCGTGTAATTCTCTTTAATCTTAGCGGTCATGGATTGATGGATCTTAATGGCTACAGCAAATATATGGCAGGAGAGCTTAAAAATGCTGAACTTTCCCAGCAAGAGCTTGATGAGACTCTTGAAAGAAGCGTGAAGGGAAATCCTGTTCCTTCATTGTAAGCCGTTTTAACGGTAGTAAAATAGGTTTGTCAGATTTGACAACTTTTAGAAAGTTGTCAAATCTTTTTTGGTCACTGCTATATTAAATTGTGAATAATTTTATGACTGATAAAAACAAATTTGATTCAGAAGTCGTGTATTGCCGGATGCTTGGCCACGAGGTTGCATTCTCCTATTGCAGAATCTCCAGAGAGGGCATTCCATGCTTTAAAATTATGGACTGCTGGTTTGAGAGGATTCCTGTTGCAGATTACATGAAAGCAAACTACCCAGAAGAAGAAATAGAGAAGATTACAGAAAAACCGGCAGGCAAAATCACCACGCTTTATGATCTTATTGAACAGGCAAAGAGAAGAACAGAGGAAAGGCTGTTCTTAAAATAGCCTCTCCCACCATCATTCACAAGACCGAAGTAGGGGGCTACTGTACAACCTCCCTTGTCTGACTATTCTGAAAAACAAGACCAAGAATAAATTTAGTCTGATATTGGATATATTCATCTATTGAAAAATTTTTTCCAAGATACCACCGTCTGAACGCCCACATCTGCCCAAGCACAGATATGTTGTGACCCACAAGAGATGAAATTTTATGGTCAAGTTCAGGGATATCACCCTTGCCTGCAAGCCTGAGCAGGGCATTGATAAAAATATCTGTTATTCTGAGTTCATTCTCAAGTGCCTTGATCTGCCACTGCTTGGGAAGAAACTGAGTCACCTGATACATAAGAAGAATATGGTCATTCATATGATCGCAGACATAGCAATATTCACGTATCACCTCGGCAAGTGTTGCTCTACCATTTCCAGATCCAGACAGAGCCTCCTCAACCGCCCTTTGAACCTCTGCATGGATTGCCTCGCATACAAGATATAGAACATCCTCCTTGGACCCGACATATTCGTAAAGAGAACCTATGGAAAAACCCGAGGCTCGTGCAATCATACGGGTTGTTGTCTTGTGATAGCCATGCTCTACAAACAGATGGACTGTTGCATCAACTATCTGTCGTCTTCGCTCCCTTACAAGTTCAGGATTTTTAATCTGCGTTGGAACGCCCTCGGCATCAAGATTTGCAGTTATTTTATTTTTCACGGTATCCCCTGTTTTCAGTCGGTTGTATATAAATCTGTTATCAGTAATAACCGAACGATCGCTCAGTCCATCCTGTTTATTACAATCTTTGTGTTGGAGTGTCAAGATTTGACAAACTTTAAAAAGTTGTCAAATCTATGAAAAACTGTTTGACAAATGCAATTCAAGAAATATATATCTATCCAAACAGACTGAGCGTTCGTTCGGAACGGTATTCATGTAAACAGTATTCCTGAAAATATAACCAGATCGCCCAAATTAAAGAATTATTACTATAGAACTTAAGGAGGATACAAAGGTGAATTTTGATCTTACAAAAGAGCAGGAGATGATCCGCAAAGAGGTAAGAAATTTTGCCCAGAAGGAGATTGCCCCAATAATAGGTGAACTTGACGACAAGGAGGAGTTCTCTCCACAGTTGACCCGCAAGATGGGTGAAATTGGTCTTTTTGGCATGTTTGTCTCTGAAAAGTATGATGGACAGGGCATGGATTATCTCTCATACATCATAGCAGTTGAGGAGATTGCCAGAATTGATGGCTCTCAGGCTGCAACCGTTGCTGCCGGCAATTCGCTTGGCATCGGTCCC
>CAXNND010000113.1:0-6304 GCA_964203105.1 Desulfamplus sp. | reverse complement strand
TGAACCCTTTATAAAAACTGTTATCTATTTTTTGGGTAAAACCGCCGTAAACATACATTTTTTCTTTAATATCATAATGGAGATTCAGACCAAGAACATCCACATCATCCTTGCCCTCCCATGTCTGGGTATATTTTTCTGACTGTGCGTAGAAAAGTTTGGGTTTAAATGCTCCAAAATCCCCGTCAGCAACCACAGCAAAGGGAAAAGAATTAATACCCTGAATCCAGATAGCGGCATCCTGCCCCCGACCATCACCTATAAGGAACTGCTTTTCAATCTTGATATCCTGGGTTCCCACTGTCAGGCTAAGGGGGCTTTTATTTATGTTACTGAATTTTAGCCATGCCTGATCAATTTTAACATCATCCTCATTGTCAGCCACACCGTAAAAATCCTGACCCACAGTCTTTGCAAATGCTGCTGCAAACTGAGCCTCAAGGCTACTCCACCCTATATCCTTTTTTGATGTAAGCCTCAGTTTCCCCATCAATTCGCTATAATTGCTGTCCGTGTCATCTGATTTACCTATAGGTGCTCCAAAATAGGGGTTGCTATCAGCTCTGTAAATCATCTGGGCATCACCACCGATGAGAAATTCATCAAACACCTTTTCAAGCTGGTTGATCTTTACATCTGCGAAAGAGTTCGTAACACCTTCTGAAATCAATATAAAGAGAACCAGAGCACCAGTAATGAACAGTTTCTTAAACATCCTTTTTCTCCTTTTAAAAGTCGGGTCAGATATTTCCAACCCGACTCACATAGGTTTATCCGCTATCTATATAGCTATATTACGCACCGTTATTTATCCGATATTTTTAGACACATCCAATAGAATATCTGTTGCTTTTTGTGCATAGTCACGGGTAATAATCAGAGGTGGCATAAACCTGAATACATTTCCAAATCTGCCGCAAGGTACCATAACAAGTCCTCTATCAAGCATACCCATGATGATTCTGCCAACATCAGCACCCTTTAAAGGTTCACGGGACTCTTTATTTTCGACCATTTCTATACCGATCATCAAACCTCTGCCACGCACATCGCCAATCACACGGGTATCTTTTGCCCCTTCGTTAATCCAGCTTTTGATCTCTTCGCCAAGACTGGCAGCTCTTTTGATCAAGGCACTGTCGTTCTCCGTAAGAATATCAATGTTAGTCATGCAGGCGACACTTGCAACCGCATTTCCTGCAAATGTGTTGGGTTGTGAATGGTCATCAATTTTTGCTGCCAGATCCTTACGAATCGTAAGTCCTGCCATTGGAACATCACCACCCATACCTTTGCCCCATGTAATCATGTCGGGTAAAACCCCGTTATGCTCGGTACACCACATTTTACCTGTCCGTCCCGCTCCTGACTGAACCTCGTCAGATATATAAAGGACTCCACTCTTTTCACACGCTTTTTTAATTATCTGGAAATATTCAGGGGGAGGAGAGATATAGCCACCTTCACCCTGTTGAGACTCAATAATTAAAGCTCCAACGTCATCTGCACCTGTGTATGGTGTATTAAGAACATAATCTACATACTTGGCACATTGCATTTCGCATTTTGGATATTCAAGTCCAAAGCAGCAACGATAGCAGTAGGGATAAGGTAGGTGAATTACACCTGGCATGAAAGGCCCATAACCTTTCCGGTATTGATTGCCTGTTGTCAGGGAGTTGCTGCCGCACCAGACACCATGATAGGCTCCGTGAAAAGCAGCAATCTGCATTCTACCTGTGATTTTGCGGACAAACTTTATAGCAGTCTCAACTGCACCACTTCCATCTTGGGTAAAGTAGGTTATACAGTTATTTTTCAGACCTTCCGGCATTATTCCTGCCACCCTTTTGGCAAGCTCTGTTCGACGAATATTTGAGATGTCGCTTGCGTGCATAAGGCTATCCATCTGCGATTTCATCGCTTCAATAACACGCGGATTACATCTCCCTACTGCATTTACAGCAACTCCTGCTGTAATGTCTATGTAGAGATTGCCATCAGGATCCTTAACCGTTGCCCCTTTTCCTTCCGCAAAAACAAGCGGGAATTTTCCTCCACCCCTTGCCATTGACTCAAAGTTGAAAGAATCTTCGAGATATGCCTGCGATTTTGGTCCTGGAATTGTTTTGGTAATTATTTTCGGTGCACCCTCATAAGAGAGCTTTGCCAGCTCTTGCTCGTTCAGCATAGTTTTCTCCTTTTCCGCTTTTGACACAAACGGATATTTTATTTTTAAAGTTTTTTTAGTTGTTCTAATTAATTGACTCTATAGTGCATTTACGCTATCAAGTTCTTCTTCTGAAACATCGAATCTCTGCTGAATCTCAGGCAGCATCTCTGATATAAAAAATTCAGGAAGCCTGTCGTCACTTCTTTTGAATCCAACTGCATTATTGAACTTTTTTTCAGTCTTGAGAACCATCTGCCCCAGTCTTTCCAGATAATCGTCATTCAAAGGCTCATCAAGAACAGCAGAAATGCACTCAATCAGCAGTTTTTTGACATCAGGCATGTCAAGGGCGGGCAAGGAGGCAAAAAGACATAGCCCCAGAGTATCAATAGCTGCAAAGTAGGCTTGCAGAAAACCTGATACAGGTGCCTGTCCAGTGGCTGATGAGGGGTTATACGATGGATTGGCAGGGCTTGGAAGTGCGTTGCCACACGTATGGTCAGCACCCATTGGCGATGTGGCATAGGTAACGCCTGTTCCTTTCAAACATCTTGGATCATAACCGGAAAGTGCCTGACCTTTTACATGCGGAATGCGGTTAATTCCCAGAATTTCCCCTGTGTATTTACACCCGCTTCCTATCATCCGTCCCCTTTCGGTTCCCGAAGATATCTCCTCAACCAGCTTCAACGCTGCAGCACCATCACCCCATTTCAGGATGCCAGCCTCCATTGCAACTGCAATTGCTGCCCCGACATCCATTGTATCTACTCCGATTTCGTTGCATGCCCTGTTCATTCGTGCAATGACATCAATGTCGTCAATACAGCAGTTGGAACCCATCAGGGCAAGGGTTTCGTATTCAAGACCGGAAACAATAAACTCTCCCTTTTCGTCAGTATAAATATTCGAGCAACTGAAAACGCATCCATTCATACAGCGATGAGAAGTCTCTCCATTTGGTCTGGAGTTAATGATCTCTGCGATACGTTCCCCTGAAATTTTTTCTGCACCTTCAAATCTGCCTTTGGAGTAATTTTTTGTTGGCATTGCACCAATCTCGTTGACCAGTCCAACCAGCACAGGTGTTCCAAAAAGTTTGAATCCTTGTGCTAAAGGGTGGGAAAGCAAACCACTCGTAAAGTTTTTCAGAGATTTTTTAAACAGCTCTTTATCTTTAATCTGGGTTGCTTCGCCATTATTATCGTCTATAACTATTGCTTTGATGTTTTTAGCCCCCATAACTGCACCAAGCCCGCCTCTTGCAGCAACTCGAGGGTAAAAATCAGGGGATGTTACTGCAATAGCAGAAGCAGACAGTTTCATCTCTCCTGCAGGGCCTATGCAGATTATTCCAGCACTATCTCCATACTCTGCTCTAAGGTTCGCAATACAGTCACTGACCATTGAGGATGCCAGAGCACCTGATTTAACAAAAGAAACACCATCCCTGGTAATTTTGATAACCATCTGTTCAGATGCAGCCCCTTCAAGAACAATTGCCTGAATTCCGATTCTTGACAGTTTCTGGGCGGCAGTGCCACCCGCGTTCGCCTCTTTTATCGTATGGGTCAGCGGGCTTTTTGCGCCGATTGACAACCTTCCGCTGTTGGGAATAGGAGTACCAGCTAATATTCCGGCAGCAATCACAAGTTTATTAGCGTCTCCTAAAGGATCACATTCAGGTGGAACTTCGTCAGCAATAATATTTGACGACAACCCTCTACCTCCAAGATTCAGATAACGATCCTGAATTGAATCCAACCGGTATCCCATCGTTTTCAAATCAATTCTGAGAATTTTTTTACCATTCATTGTGGATTACTAATCCCCCTGTATTATTGATATATTTTTTTGGACATTCGATTATTTTTTAGCATTCTGAGTAGATAGAAAGCAAATTGAGTGCCACTATCTGATTTGAATTCATATTGTGATGAATTTATAGCAAGTATGAACAGTTATAATGAGGTTAATAAGTTTATTTATATGGTAAGATGCGGATGTTTAGAAACAGTTGGGGAGATGGGAGAATATATTAACGGGTCATGGCTGACCCGTTAATATGGGTAATTTATGACTCTATTTGAGTATCAGACAACCCAAATCCCTGAAGTTTTCTGAATAGTGTTTTTCTTGATATTCCAAGTATCTTCGCAGTTCCTGATTTATGCCATCTGTTCCGCTGCAATACTTCCGTAATATAAGTCTTCTCAAAAGTTTCCATGACTGTTTTCAAAGGCTGTATATCAGCTTGCTCTTTAATCTTGTTGATACTATTCAATGTTTTGAAATCTGTTGGACGCACGACTGGATGATCTTCCAGTTGCTCTTCTGAAAATTTATCTCCTGATGAGGTGAAAAGTATTAATTTTTTGAATGTGATGTATCTACGAATAACATTCTGAAGTTCTCTTACATTGCCAGGCCAATCATATTTACGCAGCATCGTAATATCTTCGCTAGTGAAATTCTGTAGTTCATCATTTTTACCGTACAGTTTAAGGAAATGATCTATTAGAAAAAAAAGATCATCCCCTCTCTCCCTTAAAGGAGGCAGATTAATTGGAATTACATGAATTCTGAAAAAAAAATCGTTTCTCATCACACCATTTCTGACAAGTTTGAACAAATCCTTATTCGACGCACAGATAACCCTGATGTCAGGTTTGAGTAAATGCCTCCCGCCAACAGGTGTAAAACCACCCCCGTCAATTGCTCTGAGAAGCTTTACCTGAAAATTAGGGCTTATTTCGCCAATTTCATCCAAAAACAGTGTGCCACCGTCTGCAATTTCAAGAAATCCTTTTTTATCGCTATTTGCTCCTGTAAAAGCACCTTTCATAGTACCGAAAAATTCACTTTCAATCAGATTTTCAGGAATAGCTCCGCAATTTACAACTACAAAATTATGATCCTTGCGATCACTTGCATTATGAATAGCTTTAGCCACAAGCTCCTTGCCAGTTCCTGACTCACCATATATACTTACAGAATCGTCTGTTGTTGCAGCTTTTATGATCATCTCATAAACACTCTGCATCAGCTCGCTTTTTCCTATTATATTGTGAAATTTGAACCTGTCTTTTATTGAATACCTTAAAAAAAGATTTTCACTCCGCAGCCGCTGTTCCATCTCCTTATAAAAAGTGAAATCAGATATGAAACCCTCTACAGTAAAATCTTCTGACTGTTCATCGTAAATTACCTCACCTCTGTCAAATACCCATTTTATCTCACCTGATTGAGCAATAATACGATATTCATTATGAAATGGTTGCTTTGTTATAAATGCAGCTTTAAGAGATTCTCTCAACTTTTCTATATCATCAGGATGAATCATATCTCCGATTTCGTCTAATTTCTTTCCTATAAAAAATGATGCATCCTGATCAAAGATTGTCCTTGCTCCTGAGCTTACAAAATCAATTGTCCATAAGTCACGCTTGACAATGCGATACGCCATACCGGGAAGGTTGCCCATCAAGGCGGAAAGCCTTCGCTCATTTTCTCTTATCTGCCGTTCAGCTTTTTTTATGTCAGTAACATCTCTATAGGTTACGATTGCCCCTGCAATGTTATTGTCGCTGCCTATGATAGGTGCTGCAGCAATCCATGCGTGAACACCCTCTCCATTTCCCAGCCTTGCAAGATATCTTTCAACAAATTTTTCTGATTCAATATGAAATTTATCCGCATTAAAGTAACCGCTATTCTGTTCAAGTATTCCTTCAACCGGTAAAATATCATTCTGGTCATGGAATAAGAGTATGCAATCTTTATAGTTTTTCCCAATAACATCTTTTTTCTCCATTCCAAACATAGACCCGATAGCCCTGTTCCATGCAATGATAGTCCCCTCCCTATCCGCAACAAAGGTTGGAATCGGCAGAAAATCAATAATATCAAAAAGTTGTTTGCGGGAGTATTCAAGTTCGGCTGTTCGCTGCTGAACAATCTCCTCTAAATGCTCACGATATTGTCTCAATTTTTCTTCTATTTTCTTCTTTTCAGTTACATCGCGTGTGGTTCCTTCAACTGCAATCACTTGTCCCTGTTCATTGAAAACAGGTATTTCTATTGTTATGAAACGCTTGTGAGTTCCATTTTTATGATATACCTCCATTTCAT
>CAXNND010000112.1:0-6352 GCA_964203105.1 Desulfamplus sp. | reverse complement strand
AAGAGGATTGGGCTGTGCACCCACAGAGACAACAACAAGATCGCATTCAATGGTGTATTCAGAGCCTGAAATTGCAACAGGTCTTCTTCTGCCTGATGCGTCAGGCTCACCAAGCTCCATTTTAAGACACTCCATGCCGCAGAGCTTCCCCTTTTCATCTCCAAAGAACTGAACCGGGTTGGTGAGCAGAACAAACTCAATTCCCTCCTGCTCTGCATGGTGAAGCTCTTCAGCCCTTGCAGGCATCTCTGCTCTTGAACGCCTGTAAACCACCTTGACAGATTCAGCTCCAAGACGCATGGCTGTTCTTGCTGCATCCATAGCTACATTTCCAGCACCAAGCACCACAACATTTCTACCTCTTGCAACAGGGGTATCATATTCAGGAAATCGGTAAGCCTTCATCAGATTGGTTCTGGTAAGATACTCATTTGCAGAAAATACGCCGATCAGATTTTCCCCGGGAAGATTCATGAAGCGTGGCAGCCCTGCACCTACACCCACATAGACAGCATCGTATCCCTCATCAAAAAGCTCATCAATAGTGACAGTAGCACCAACCACGCTGTTGGTTTCGATCTTCACTCCAAGTTTTTCAAGAGTTGACACTTCAGATGCAACAATGGCTTTAGGCAGCCTGAATTCAGGGATACCATAGACCAATACACCGCCAGGTTGATGAAAGGCTTCAAATATTGTAATATCATGTCCTTTGATAATCAAGTCGCCAGCCACTGTCAGACCAGATGGTCCTGAGCCGATAACTGCTACTCGCTTACCTGTTCTTGTTGCAATTTGTGGAAGATCAACTGTTCCCTTTTCCCGCGCATAGTCAGCAGCAAATCTCTCAAGATATCCAATGGCAACAGGACTGCCTTTCTTTCCAAGAATACATCTGCCCTCACACTGGATCTCCTGGGGGCAGACACGACCACAAACCGCTGGCAGGGCATTTCTTCCCCATAGTGTTATTGCAGCTCCTTCAAAGTCACCCTGTGCAATCTTATTTATAAATCCAGGGATATTCACCGATACCGGACACCCATCCACACATGCGGGGCTTTTGCATTGCAGGCATCTTGCTGCCTCGGTTTGGGCCATCTCAGATGTCAGACCCAATGGTACTTCCATAAAATTTCTTTTTCTCACCTCAGGAGCCTGCTCAGGCATTTTTGCCCTTGGTGTCTGCTCTTTTTTAGTTTTTGTCTCGGTCATTATATTATCTTCCTTATTATATATTATGTCTGCACTGATCCATACTTATTTTTTCATCAGCATGATACGCCTGAAGACGCTTGGATAGCTCATCATAATCCACTTCATGTCCATCAAACTCTGGTCCATCAACACAGGCAAACCTGGTTTTACCGCCAACAGATACGCGGCACCCGCCGCACATACCAGTACCATCCACCATGATTGGGTTGAGGCTCACAAGAGTTTCAACCCCCTTTTCCTTTGTTATTTTTGAAACAAACTTCATCATGGGAACAGGCCCGATCGCAACTACAAGACGGATATCATCCTTTGCCAGAACATCTTTAAGGACATCCGTTACAAAACCATGGTGACCTTTTGAACCATCATCAGTACAGATATACAAAGTATCAGAGACTTTTGCCATCTTATCCTCAAGAATCAGCAGGTCTTTGCTTCTTGAACCGAGTATGGTAATAACCTCATTACCAGCCTCTTTCAACCCTCTTGTAATTGGGTGAAGAACTGCAATGCCGGTACCTCCTCCCACACACACCACCTTACCCCTCTTCTCAATGTGTGTGGCTTTTCCCAGCGGTCCTATAACCGCAAAGTAATCTTCTCCCACCTGCATCTTGCCAAAAATAGCAGTCGATTTCCCAACGATCATGTATATTATGGTAATAGTACCCTTTTCAGGGTCAACATCTGCCATTGTAAGAGGGATTCTCTCTCCCTTTTCATTTGCCTGCAAGATAACAAACTGACCTGGTTTTGCCTTTCGGGCAATCCTCGGTGCTTCAATTTCGTTCAGGACAATGGTTCCCTGAGCCATCTCTTCCCGATTGACAATCTTAAACATTTTAAACCTCCTAATCTAAATTACACATATAAATACAAACAATAACAATAAGCTACTCACAAAATGTGCAATAGCCTGTATCTTTCTCTATAAATTCTGTGTTAGCCAAAACTATATCAAAAAAATTAAAGAATTATCTGAAATATCAAAGAAGTTCCATCAAGGATATAGCAATAATCTTGCTTAATCTCCCAAGAGCACGACTCTGTGATGCTGCAAAAGAGTCAAACCTATTGACTGAAAGAGCTTCCAATGCACTGTCTGAAACCGGTTCCGTTAAATCAGTTTTTCCACTTTTAACAATGCTGCCCCTAACATTTGATTTGGAACTACCTCTTATAATCTCCCATCGAGCAACAAGCCTTACACTGTCATCTGGTCTTCCATCAAGCTGAATAATCTCTACAGCTATCTGGTAATCAATTTCAGCATAACTTTGCCAGGGGTATTTGTAGATAGTGTCAATACCAACAAGCGAAGAGATGTTTTCTGTCAGAATAGAGGGTATATCATCCCTTGGAGAGCCTGCCCACTGATGAAAATCTTCGAGCCTTATCTGATTTGGAGTTAATCTAACCACAAGTTGGGATCGGTCAAGATATTTTGCAATGGTCACTGGTCCAACGCCTATTGTAAAATTTTTATTTTGTAGTGATATTGTTTGAGTATCAGCAACATTGTTTTCTATCTTGTCTATATTATATTTGGTCGGTGTAAGTATATAAAACTTTGAGGGCTGACTGGTGATACAGCCTCCTATAAATATTTGGATTCCAGGAAATATAAGAATCAACAGTATTGATATCAATCTTTTTTTGATTACGGATATTTCATCCATATCATATTTTCTCCATATCATTTATTTTAAAAGTTAACGTTTGCCCTGTATCAACGCTTCTGGATGACGTTCAAGATATTCTGCAAGAAGACGCAGTGATCTTGCAGCGTCAGAAAGCTCATTGAGTGTTGTATTTAAATTATTAATCAGAACCGAATCACTGCCTGTTATCCTGTCAACCCCTTTTAACATGACCGCAGCATTTTCTGATGCACCCTTTGCAGCATTCAGAGTCTCTTTGGCACTATTCAAGGTTGATTTAACGGCTGACATGGTCTCTTTCACAGATTTGGAGAGAGGCGTAACTTCACTGTTGATACTGGTAACAAGTTTGTCCGTATTGACAACAGTATCATTTATGGCTGTTGCCGTTGTCTCTACCTGCATTGTTGTTCCGCTGATCAGATTCTGTGTATCTGCAATTGCCTGATTTAATGAGGCACTCACAGCCGTAACCTGCTTGTTTGAATTTTGCATAAGAACCTTTGCACTTTTAATGGTATCTCTCATATCAGAAGCAATATCTGGAAGGTGTTCATCTAAGCTGCCTGAAATTTTGTTCAGGCTTTGCAATGTCATGGACAGTGATGTGAGCAAGTGACCAATTGACTCGGCGTTAAAAGATTGTTCAACAGTGCTGATAATTGAAAAAAGTTTATCAAACATCTCTTCAATAGGCACCTGCTTGATCTTCTGGGTAAGAGCCTCAATCTCTGTCTGGATAGTTGGAATTTCAGGATAATCTGATGTTTGCCCTGAAAACTTTGCCGGCTTGTCAGGATGAAAATCAAGTCCTACAAGCAGTTGACCTGTAACCATGCTTTGCATTTCAAGTTGTGCTCTAAGTCCCTGATCAATAAGCCCTTTAAGATTCTCTTCAACAGAACCCAAACTGCTTTTTTGATCGGGCATAACTACCAGGTCTTTTCCTATCTCTATGACAACAGGAATGGAAAAATTACGGCTGTTGGATATTGTGTTGATTCTTATGTCCTCTACAGAACCAACCTTAACTCCCCGCAGCACAACCGGAGAGCCTACAGAAAGCCCCTTTACAGAACCTTTGAAGTAGAGCACAAAAAGATTTTTATCTTCAAAAAAAGAGCCAGAACCAAACACCAGAACTCCTACAACAGCAAGAGCAACTGCTCCTGCAACAAAGGCACCTATCAAGACATTATCAGCCTTTTTGTTCATAACTTACCCTCTCCGCGCGTCAGAAAATTGATAACTCTTTCATCATTAGAAGTTTCAAGAAGCTCTTGGGGAGCTCCCTTAGCAATCATGGTTTTGGTTACAGGATCAAGAAATACCGAATTTGTCCCAATGGCAAAGATACTGGCAAGTTCATGGGTTACAACCACAATTGTAGAGCCAAAGCTCTCCCTTAACTCTAAAATCAGTTCATCAAGAAGCCTTGCACTCACAGGATCAAGACCTGCTGATGGTTCGTCAAAAAAGAGAAAATCCGGATCAAGAGCCATTGCCCGAGCAAGCCCTGCACGCTTTCTCATTCCGCCGCTTATCTCGGAAGGGTAATATCCCTCAAATCCTGCAAGTCCTACAAGGGCAAGTTTTAAGGATGCAAGTTCACTGATTTGGGAAACACTCAAGTCGGTGTAAGCCTCTAATGGGAGAGCGATATTTTCAGCAAGGGTCATTGAACTCCAGAGAGCACCACTTTGATACAAAATACCAAAATTCTTCATCAGTGCCCTTTTATTGTCTGCTGATGCTTGCCAGAAATTAATATTTTTTTCTTCCTCGGAACTGATATTTTTACCCCCAACACTGTAAATAATATCTCCCATGGCAGGCTTTTGAAGCCCAACAAGGTGCCGTAAAAGTGTACTTTTACCACAACCACTGCCGCCCATGATAATGAAAATATCTCCATGATTCACGGTAAAATCAAGATTCTGCTGAACCACAACCGTTCCGTAAGCCATAGTAAGATTTTGAACTATGATGTTAGGTCTTTTTATATCCAATTTCAAATTCCCATCACATTACACAAAACTGTAACAACAGCCGTTGCTATCACAATGGCGACAATCCCTGTCACCACGGCAGATGTGGCAGCCTCACCCACAGCAGAAGCACTTCTCTTGCACTGCATTCCACGAAGACATCCCGCAAGTGCCACAAGTTTTCCAAATACAAGGCTCTGAAAAATTCCGATCCAGAAGCTGTTGAGCGATACGGAAGCCTTTGTCATGTTGTAGTACTCCATCACATTAAGATCAAGCATGAAGACACCAACAACCATGCCTCCAAGTATCCCCATCAAATCAGCATAAAGACATAGCAGCGGCATGATAAGTGAAAGGGCAAGCACTCTTGGCACCACTAAAAATTCAACAGGAGATATACCAAGGGTTTTGAGGGCATCAATCTCCTCGTTTACCTCCATTGTACCAAGCTGTGCGGCAAATGCAGCTCCTGTTCTGCCAGCCATTATAACTCCTGCCATAACAGCACCCATCACCCGAATCATGGCAATACCAACAAGACTTGCCACATAAATCTGTGCCCCGAACATCACAAGCTGAACCGCACCAACAAATGCAAGAATCAGTCCGACAAGGCAACTTATCAGTGATACAATGGGCAGTGCATCAACGCTGCACTCACGGATAATCGGGAAAAGTATTGAACCCCTGATTTTATATCTGCCAGAGATAAGCCTTGCAAAGGCAACTGTGGTCTCTCCCAAAAAACCTAACATATCCTGTGAGGTTTTGACAAATTTGATTGCAGTATCGCCAATGTTGGCAAGAAATGAACTTTTACTCTCTGTTTTTCTCACACCTTTTCGCTCAGGTACAGCCTCAGCAAGGGCAATAAGTCTTTTAACTCCGCCTGGCAGGGAATCTTTAACAAAGCTGATATTATGGTTTAAACAGTGGAGTTTAATATGATTCAGGAAGGTTAGAATAGAGCTGTCCCAGCTTTCGAGGGCAGTTGTATCAAAATCTACTTTGGCAATCTTCCCCAGTGATTCTATCTTGCTGATTACATCTTGAAAGGTGATATTATCAGGGGTGTCAAGCAGAAAATTTCCTGATATTTCTACAACAAGGCAGTTGTTATCATTAACTGTTTTATAGTTTATAAATATTTTATTTAGCATGATTTTATAATACTTTAGGCTCTTATTTGGATTTTGGGGTCTTATCGCTGTTAATAAAAAAACCATTATATAACTTTAAACTATTTTTCAACCAAATGCAATTATGCTAATTATGCTATTGATAAAGCTGATAAACAGAAGAAAATTGACCATACCGTAACCTTATCAGAGACTAAAAATAAGGAGATACCATGCTTGAACTGACCCAATCACAACGTGCAAGAAGTGCAATCAGGGAATTTAAAACAATTACCGAATCTCTTGCAATCAGAGGCTTTTACCGTCCATCAGGAAGGTTTGGCAAGGCTCTTGAAAACTGCCT
>CAXNND010000111.1:0-6368 GCA_964203105.1 Desulfamplus sp. | reverse complement strand
TCCTCTGTGTACAATGGAGGGGAGCACAAAAGAGCTGCCTTCAGAAAAATCCGCAATATTACACAGAATCTGCCTTGAATTGGCATCAGCGGCAATCCGGCGATTGACTGCCATATTATCGGTTGCACCAACTACTAAAAACATGGAGTCAAGATCATTTATATCATAGTGTTTCTCAATGCAGCTAATCGCACTTTTATCACAAAAATGGACACCTCGAATCTTTGGATTGACAGTATCATCTTCCAAAAAAGAGTGCCTCTCTGTTTTTTTAATGAACTCATCAGAAAAAACAGGACTGACCACCCTTACAATTGCCCCGCACTTTGCAAGGGTCAATGCCTTTCGTACCCCAACATTACCCCCACCCACCACAAGGCAATTTTTCCCTCTCACATCAAGGGATATGGGATAGTATTTAAGGTCAGCAGTCTGGTTCAAAATCATTTCTCCTTGTTTATGAAAAGCAGGTATTATAGAGTAAAAAAATCTTTTTTTTCAATCTTTAATATTGTTCTTCCAAAAATTTAACAATTAACGATTTGACAACATTTTAAAAGGTGTCAAATCTATTGGTAAATCGAAGCAATTTGTAAAATCTTGCACTTTAAAAAAAACAGGAGTTGATCTGATGATTATAGATTTCCATACTCACATTTTTCCTGATGATATCCGCAATTCACGGGAAAATTATTTTGATAATGAACCGGCATTCAAACTGCTTTATCACTCTCCGGCATCAAAAATAGCAGGGGTATCAGATATTATAAACATGATGGATGAAGAGGAAGTTCAACTCTCTGTTATCTTTGGTTTTCCATGGAAAGATGGCAAAATAGCAATGGAGAACAACGATTATATAATGGAATCTGTGGCAAAATTTCCTGACCGGCTTAAAGGTTTTGCATGTTTTGACACAGAATGGGATGGGGCAGCAGATGAGACCGAGCGTTGCATCAAGGGGGGACTTTGTGGAGTTGGAGAGCTTGCATTTTATCTCTCTGGCATAGATGACAACGCTCTTTCTCAATTAGAGTCAATAATGGATATCTGCTTGAAAGCTGGAAATTTGCCTGTAATGATTCACACAAATGAACCAGTTGGACACAAATATCCAGGCAAAACTCCAAACACTCTTGAGCAAATTTACAAACTTGCTACCCGTTTTCCTGAAAATAGAGTAGTGCTTGCCCATTGGGGAGGAGGTATATTTTTCTACAACCTTCTGAAAAAAGAGACAAAAACCGTTCTTAAAAATATATGGTATGACACAGCAGCATCTCCATTTTTGTATGACAGTGCAATATATCGAGTTGTACACGAAATGGGTCTGACAGACAAAATTCTTCTTGCCAGCGACTATCCGCTGCTCAAACCTTCGCGTTATTATAAGGATATTAACGCTTCTGGAATATCAACAGAAGATAAAGAGAAGATTATGGGGAAAAATGCAACCGGACTTCTTGGATTGTAATCAAACCGGTTTTTATAAATTATCGAATCAATTTTTGTAACTTTTGAAAAAGCTATATTGTTTAAGCATAAATTTATGGATTCAACAGATTGCATATATAAAGATAACTACAGGAGCTTCCTCTCATCACCTGTAACAATAAAAGAGAGAGTGGTGAAAAATAGGCTCTTTCTTGCTCCAATGGCAGGTTTGGGTCATATGGCATTCAGGGAGCTGATCTCACAGTTCGGAGGGTTTGGACTTCTGTTTACAGGTATGTGCAGTGCAAAGGCTGTTCCACAGGAGAACCGTAATATCTCAACTGTATTTAAATGGAGAGATGAGGAGCTTTCTCACCTTGTCTGCCAGATATTCGGGTCAGAGCCGGAGAGCATGGCACTTGCAGCCCAGAGGATTGAACGGGAGGGTTTTTTCGGGGTTGATCTCAACTTTGGGTGCTGTGCCGCAGCAATTTGCAAAAGAGGTAGCGGCGCAGCTCTTCTCAAAGAGCCAAAGTCAGCACAAAAAATTGTTGAAGCTGTAAGGCAGGCAGTCTCAATTCCAGTGTTTGTGAAATTCAGAACTGGATGGGACAAAAACCCTTTGATTGCATCAAAAGATGCGGCAGAGATAGCAGCAATGTTTCAGGAAGCCGGAGCAGATGCTCTAGTTTTTCACCCGAGAATGGCTCCAGACAGACGTTTGCGTCCACCCAAATGGGAGCATATCAGGCTTGTTAAAGAGGCTGTCTCCATACCTGTGTTTGGAAATGGCAATATTTTTGAACCATCAGACTGTGAAAAAATGCTGATCGCAGGCAATTGCGACGGTATTTCAATCGGACGAATGGCAATTGCCAGACCATGGATATTTGCCTCAATTACTGATGGATTTTTACCGGACATCAATATCTACTATCATACAGCCATCCGTATGATAACGCTCCTTCTGAAACACCACGATGAAAGGACAGCCGTGAAGATGTTTAAAAAAATTGTTCCATATTATGCAGCAGGGTTCAAGTTTGGACACAGTATAGCCAAGCAACTGCTCAAGCCTGATACCTCTGATCAAATCCTAAAGGCAATTGAGAGTCTCTTTGCGGAATCTGCCCAACCTCCTGAGACAATTGATCGCCCTAATCAGCATCTTTTTTTATGAGGGTCATGTTTATTGGAGGGCACAAGATCCATGCTGGTAGTATGGAATTTGGTGACGCCGTGGACAATTCGGGTCTCTTCCCCTTAGGTTGCTTGATGTGGTTGTCATAGTTTTTGCTGCCTCCCAAAATTTTTCGGATGTCATTTTGATTGAGCATCCAATGCCTGACGCACCGCCTCTGAGAGATCCGCCAATGATACAGGTTTCATAAGATAGCCCTTGATGCCCATATCTGCTGCCTGTGTTGAAGAGAGTTTATCGCTGTATCCGGTCAATATTATTACTGGCATGCCGGACACTATCTGCATAACCTCCCGTGCAACATTATCTCCGGTCATTGTTGGCATCGTCATATCTGTCAAAATAATATCTACAGATTCCGATCCATCTCTGAGGTTATCAATTGCGGATAGAGGGTCATTGTATGTTACCACGCTGTAGCCAAGTCTTTGAAGCATGGTTGATATAAGTTTTGTAATGTATGGTTGATCATCTATGACCATTATCCGTTCATTGCCTCTTGCGAGTTTGTTTTTCAGTAACCCAGGCTGCTCATCCGGTTTAGCATAGCATGGTAGAAATATTCTGAATTCACTGCCCAAACCAGGTTCACTTTTTACAGTGATTGCTCCATTATGGCTATGGATAATACCATGCACCAGAGAGAGTCCAAGACCTGCCCACTTAAACTTGGTTCTGGTTGAAAAATAGGGGTCAAATATCCTTGAAAGATACTGTTTTTCGATACCATGTCCTGTATCAGCTATACTCAGGCAGACATATCTGCCATTTACAGAGGCACCTGTATCCTGGCACGTCTCATGAAAGTCATTTTCCGTGAGTGTAATAGTAACTGTCCCGCCAATCTCCTCCATCGAGTCAATGGCATTACTAATAATATTCAAAATGACCTGATGAATCTGCTCCGCATCTGCCATAACCATGCTACATGTGTTATCAATTCTCTCAACAAGTCTGATATTTGAAGGAAGAAGCGGACGAAGAGAGACTATAATCTCCATTAAAATCATATTCAAATGTAATGAATTGACCGCTGTTGATGTGTTTTTGCTGAACGCAAGAATCTGTTTGACCAGATCTTTTGCACGCAGAGAGTTGGTAATGATACTCTCAGCCATCTCGGCCATCTCTTCCTGTCTTATCGGGTCATAAATATTTTCTCTGGCTGACAGCTCATCCTTGAGCATCTCGCCAAACCCGAGTATTGGGAAAAGAATATTATTGAAATCATGGGCAATACCAGCCGCAAGAGTACCAATAGCCTCCATTTTATGCGACTGAAGGAGAAGATTTTTCAATGCCTCCTTCTCCTCTTCTGCCTGTTTTAGCAGTGAAATGTCGCTTAAGCTGATGAGCAGTACCTCCTCGTTCTCATTATCTCCATCATCTGATGCACTATGATACCCATCAAACCCGTCTGCTCTGTTATGCTCTCCTGCGGGGCTTCTTTTTGCAAAGCCGGATATACTTTTTCTGATACCTTCAAGCCTTACAACTATCGCCTTGTGCCTGGTGTCATTGATGGTCAACTCAAAAAATTTCTGCAAAGGATTTTTAAAATAGGATTTAAACCGCGACAGAAAATCGGAGACATCCTGCTGGGCAATGAAATTATGAAAAGGTTGCTGATAAATGTGTGCAAGCTCTGTTTTGACCATATCTGCAAATGTCTGGTTGGCATTGAGTATTATGGCACTGCTGTTTAAAATCAGATATCCAACAGGAGAGCTGTTAAACAGTTCAATATAATCCTTCTGCACATCCTCTGCATCTCGAAAGGCACGCATCAGTTCGTCATTCTGCATCTCCAGCTCTATTTTATATGTCTCAAGATCAGACCACATTCTTTGGAGTTCAGCTTTAAGCTCATTAGTCACATCAGGATATTCACCATAGACAGAGTACTTTGCAATAATCTGTTCAATTCTCTTTTGTGCCATTTGCCACTCAAGAGCTTTTTTATTTGATACTGCAATGATATTCCGAAGGTCATACTTTTTTGTCATGGCTATTTTTTAAATACCTCTTTTGACTTCTTTACCATTATAACTCTGTTATTATTATGTAGAGCAATCCATATCACTTTAAACTACAAACATTTAAGCTGCTTCTTGATCTCAACAAGTTCTGAAATGTCATCAAATGTGGCATAAACCTGATAAGGTGTATCTTCGCCTGCGTTATACTGGGGGATAGCAGATACATTAAGCCATTTTGTGGTTTGTTCAAGAGGGTTATAAACCCCGAGTATCACATTATTTATGCTCTTTCCAGTTGCCAAAGCCTGCATTGATGGATGCTCCTCACCCGGGAGATTAGAGCCATCTTCCCGAACTGAACGCCATCCAGGATCCATTGATGTTCTGCCCTGCATCTGTGAAATAGTCAACCCTAAAAGTTTTTCAGCCGATGGATTGGCAGATATGATTGTTCCAGAACGATCCTGATAAACAACGCCTGGACTCATGGTTTCAAACAGGGTGCGATACATCTCCTCGCTGATTTTCAGATCAGCCCTGGCTCTTTTTACCGGATTGATGTCAACAAAACTTAAAATCGCCCCTGCGTAATGGTTGGGTCCGGTCTGGTATGGAATAATCCTCATCAGATAGTTATTGCCATCTCTTGTCGTAACCTCTTTTTCGATTTTTATATTGGTCTTCAGAACTTTATCCACAAGCATCATGGGATCTTCATCTTTTAAATTGTGGGTCAGATGAGAAATAGGTCTGCCAATATCAGTATCAAGAATTTTGAATATCCTTGTGATATGAGAGGAAAATCTTCTGATTTCAAAGTTCTCATCAAGGATAAGTTCTCCGATGTGGCTGCTGGAGAGCAGATTGTTCACATCATTGTTGAGCTGGGTCAGTTCTATGATTTTGTTCTGATATTCAATGTTTACAGTATGAAGCTCCTCATTTGTGGATTGAAGCTCCTGATTTGTGGATTGCAACTCCTCGTTACTTGCAAGCAGCTCCTCATTTGTAGCCTGAAGCTCTTCGTTGGAGGTTTCAAGCTCTTCCACAGTTGCCTGGAGACTTTCCCGGGTAAACTGCAACTCCTGTTTCAGGTCATTAATGTGCTGCACCGCCTGATCATTGAGATCATAGGAGACAACCTCATCCCGTTGTTCAGAAATAGCATCTGTTTTCACTTTTTCCACAAATACCACAACAAAGGATTCGGATGTATTTTTTGAAAACATGGGCTTGATAATGAGTTTAACTATCTGTCTATTGGGTTGGATTATTGTTATATCTTCGTCTTTTTTATCAGTATTTGATTCTCCATAATGAAATTGAGGGGAGATGATACTCCCCTGTCTTCCAACAGTAATATTGGTATAACGAAGTTCTTTCCCTGTTCTGAAAACCTTCTGAATTCCGGTAAAAATTGGAATGGAAAGCTCCTCTGCCGCCATTTTTGAAATATCGTTGAGAATTGCCCCCTGCGGTACCCTGAAAAAGCCTTCGGTGTTTCCAAGAACATGCACAACCTCCATACGTTCGTTCACGATCATGGCAAGGGGAACATACTCATGAGAAAGCAGAGTCAGAAAGCTCTCCATAATTCGCTCTGTCTCAAGAAGTCTTGTGGCAGAAGGTAATGCCCCGTAGGGTGATATATATGTGCTTTGTCTTTGTCTGTAAGTCCCTGCCAGATGGTTGTCTGCGTTCAGAGTGGGGGTTACCTTGCTAAATGGTCGTCGGGATTGATATATCCTGTATTT
>CAXNND010000110.1:0-6377 GCA_964203105.1 Desulfamplus sp. | reverse complement strand
GATGGACCTGACTCCAACTGGACACCTCAACTGCTTGATATACTTAAAGACAAAGATGTAAAAGCCACATTTTTTATGGTTGGTGCGAAGATGGAGGATCATCCAGAGATTGTCAAACGGATCGTCCGCGAAGGTCATACTGTCGGTGTTCATACATATACCCATCCGAATATTGCACTTGTTTCTGAAGAACGGGCTAATTTGGAGTTCAATGCTACCCAGCGTTTGATTGAGGCAATTACCGGACACTCAACACTTTTATTCCGTCCACCCTACAATGCTGACACAAATCCCCATGAACCTGAGGAGCTTGTGCCTATCAAGATAGCTCAGGATATGGGATATATAACGGTTAGCGAGGATATTGACACCGAAGATTGGGAGCGTCCCGGGGTGGAGACTATGATTGATCGGGTCAAGGAGGGACGTCTGATGGGTGGAAATATAGTGCTTCTGCATGATGCTGGCGGAGATCGGAGTCAGACAGTTGAGGCACTTCCAAAAATCATAGACTATTTAAGGGTCAGGGGTGACAACGTAATATCTCTGCCGGAAATGATGGGGGTTCCATCAGATCAGCTCATGCCTATAGTACCCAAAAATAACCATTCAATAATCAGGGCAATCAGCGGCTGGGGATTCATGGCTATCCATAACGTGACCAATTTTTTCTGGTCTTTTATGATAATAGCAACATCTTTAGTTGTTTTGAGGACATTGATTGTTGCGTTTTTGGCAATCATAAACAGACGGCAGGATCAAGACTCAAAATATAAAGATTCACATGCCTTAGCTCCTCCTGTGAGTGTGCTGATAGCCGCATACAACGAGGAAAAAGTTATCCATGATACTTTGAAAGCTTTGTTGGCGAGCACCTACACAGGCGAGATAGAGATTGTGGTGGTTGATGACGGCTCAAAGGATAATACAGCACAAATAGTTGAGATAATGGCGAGCAGCGATAATAGAATCCATCTTGTCCAGCAGCCAAACTACGGTAAAGCCACAGCCCTGAAGAACGGCTTTAATGCCGTAAGCCATGAACTTGTGGTCAATCTTGATGCTGACACCCAATTTGAACCAGGCACGATTTATGAGCTTGTCCGTCCTCTTGTTGCAGATCCTTCAATAGGTGCGGTTTCAGGGCGGGCACGAGTCGGTAATACAAAGACCATGGTCGCCCGTTTTCAATCTCTTGAATATACTTGCGGGTTTAATTTAGATCGCAGAGCATATCATCAGTTAAACTGCATTACTGTGGTTCCGGGTGCAGTCAGTGCTTTCAGAAAAAGTGCTGTGGTGGCTGCTGGTGGAATAAGCGCAGATACTCTGGCAGAGGATACAGATCTTACTTTAAGTATGCACAAGAGTGGCTTTAAGGTGCATTACGCATCTAAAGCCGTTGCATGGACAGAAGCACCTGAAACAATCCTTGCATTTTCCAGACAGCGTTTCCGGTGGGCGTTTGGAACTTTGCAGTGTCTCTGGAAACACAGGGATATGCTCTTTGACTCAAATTTCGGGGCACTTGGCTGGTTTAGCCTTCCAAGTGCATGGTTTTTCAATATCTTTCTTGTGGCACTTGGACCTATTATTGATGCTATTTTGATATTTTCCCTAATCTTGAGTCCTGCCAACTTCCTTCTCTATTTTTATTTCGTGATTTTCTTGCTCTCTGATCTGCTACTTGCCGGAGTTGCCTGTAGGGTTGAGGACGAACCCCTTTCTCAAATCAGGCTTGTGGTGCCGATGCGGTTTATCTACAGACCAGTATTAAGTTATGCGGTGGCAAGGGCAATTATCAAGGCTGTAAAAGGGGTGTGGGTAGGCTGGGGGAAACTCGACCGAACAGCCTCGGTAACCTATGACAGTATTATCAAGACTAATATATTGATTCTCTTTTGTACTCTTTCCCTTGCTACACTTGCCACTGGCTGCCAGGAAAATAAACCCGTTGCACTTGAAGATAACGGACATGTAGAACTTGTAATGCCTGATAATGGTGCATACAACGGTGCTTATGTGGATTTTGGCGATGGGGAGAGCAATGTAACCTATGACGCACTAACTGACTTTGAAAAGCTGATAGGCAAACATATTGCCATTGTAGCTTTTGGTAATTTCTGGGGAGATCTGGAATTTCCCCAGAAAACAGTAAGGATTGTCTCAGGATATGGGGCTGTTCCGCTCATCTTTTGGTCGCCGTGGGATAAACCATACATTGAAAACAAGGGACCTGACAAGTTCAATCTGTCCGCCATTCTTGCTGGAAAGTTGGACAGCTATATTGATAAATGGGCTGATGCTGCTCGACAGTATGATAAACCCCTTATGGTGGCGTGGGGTATCGAGATGAACGGAAGCTGGTTTCCCTGGTCAGGCAAGTATTATGGTGGAGGAGAAGTCATAGGAGAAAGGGAGGGCAAGCCCATTTACAAAGGTCCTGAACTGGTAAAAAAGGCATACAGGTATGTGGTCGATCGGGTAAGAGCCAAGCGTGCAAATAATATCATCTGGGGCTTCCATGCCAACAACTTCAGTGCACCTCAGGAATCCTGGAACGCAATGGACAATTATTATCCAGGTGAGAAATATGTGGACTGGCTCGGTTTAAGTGTTTATGGAAAAATGGGCAGGTACGATACATGGGCTTTATTTAATGAGGCTATGGATATGGGCTATAGTGATATCTGCTCTCTGGATAGTGTAAAACCTGTGATTGTGGCAGAGTGGGCTGTGGCAGAATCTCCACCTGATGATAAATCTGAGTTTATCACCAAAGCCTTCTATGACATGCAAAATAAATACAGAAGAGTTCGTGCCGCTGTTTACTGGCATGAACGTTGGGAAAATAAGGACGGAAGCTACAGCAATCTTCATGTGAACTCTTCACCTGCATCTCTTGATGCCTACCGTAGCGGCGTGGCTGATCCATACTGGATTGACAGACCCCAGTTCCGTAAACGTTCATGCCAATTGCATCGGGATCGCAGCGATTACAACGGGATGATGCTTGAGAATGGGAGCAGAGATGGTGATACCAATAAATAAAAAATAACAAAAAAAGGATTAGCATCAAAGATGCTAATCCTTAAATATTACTGAAAAAAATAAATACTATTTCTTCATTGCTTCAAGCTCTTTTTCAAGTTCAGCAATTCTGGCTTTGTCGCCGCCTTCAGGGGCATCTTCACCCTCATCTTTTTTCCATGAATCTTTAAGCTCGTCAAAGCCAAGATATAGAGCTAAACCACCACCAAGAAGCAGTACAGGTGGAATAGCCCCTGCAAGAATCTGCAAGAACGCGTCAAACCACACAGCAATACCAATAATGCCGAGAAGAACTGCAACAGCTCCGCCAATCAATGTTTTCATAATTCACAATCTCCTTACAACGTTAATAATTGCACCTACACATAAACTATAAAATCAATATATAAATTCCAGATACATGCTTCTATTCTGTAAAATTAATCGGTATCACTTAACATACGAATATGAGTAAATCAAGCCAATTTTTAACCATCAATTATTTTATTGCCATTAAATCAAACCTTTGATAGAGGTTCTCACCAAACTTGAACAAAGGGAAGAATTTGATATGTCATTTCAAATTTAATATATAAATGTATATTAAAAGTAAAACAATCGGGATTTCAAACAGGACATTTAAAATGGGCATTATAAAATTACTTAAGTCTATGTGGAATAATATTGTAAATAGAGTCATAGGAAAAACAGGTGACCATTTCGCATGTTTCTATCCAGGTAATTCCGGCTTTATATCATCATATATAATTAACAATTTTTTTGACAAGATAAAACTTGACCCTAAAAAGACTGAAAAGTTAAACCGGCTCAATGAAAAAGGGGTTGTCATATATGTTGGTAAATACAAAAGCCTGTTTGAATTCCTGTATTATCACACTACCCTTAAAAAATCAGCTCTCCCCTATCCTGAGATTGCCTTTGAGTTCAGATTTTTTTTTCTGCTGCCTGTTCAGAAAATTCTTGGGATATTACTATCCCATCTTGACAATATCTTAAGACACCTTGAAATGAAAAATCCCTATGAAACACAATATTTTGAAAATGAACTCTCAAAAGGTCATGCCGGTTTTATCCATGTGGTTGAAGGTAAAAATTTTTACAGAAGATTTGTTGAATCAAAACCGGATCCTCTCCGCCATCTGATTGAGTTCCAGAAAAAAAGCAGTAAACCTCTTTTTCTCGTTCCCCAGGCAATTGTGTTCAGTGTAAAACCTGTCAGAACGACCTCTACTTTTATGGATATACTGCTCGGCAGCAATGAAAAGCCAGGAAAGCTCAAACGCCTCCTGGCAACGTGGCAGAAACCTGAAAAGATATGCGTTGAGATATCTGACCCTCTCAATCTCAAAGAGTTTCTCAACATGCCTGATATACGTGATATTGACGAGGATTTTCAGGCATACAGCCTCAGAACCCACCTTATTGATCTTTTAAATCGCCAAAAAAAGAGTATTACAGGTCCTGTACTCAAATCAAGGGATGAGCTTACAGAAGATATACTGACCCAGCACTCACTTCAGAGTTTCATGCGTGAACATTCTGAAAATGAGGGGCAATCCCTGATGGCAACCCACAAAAAGGCAGCATCATATATTGAGGAGATTGCTGCCAACTATAACCTAAATATCATATTTGTATTTGAAAAAATTCTGACATGGGTTTTCAACAATATTTTTGAGGGGTTAGTGGTTGATTATGATGGGCTTGACAGAATAAAGGAGGAGTCAAAAAAAGCACCGGTTATCCTTGCACCGTGCCACAAAAGCCATTTGGATTATCTGCTTTTATCCTATCTTATGTTCAAAAACAACATGCCCTGCCCCCATATCGCAGCCGGCAAAAACCTCTCATTCTGGCCTCTTGGACCAATGTTCAGGGGAGGCGGTGCCTTTTTCCTCAGACGCACCTTCAAAGGAGCTCTGCTCTACTCCCGTATTTTTGCCGCATATATTGAAAAGCTCCTCTCAGAGGGATTTAATATTGAATTCTTCATTGAAGGTGGCAGGAGCAGAACAGGTAAACTGCTTCCTCCCAAGCTCGGATTACTATCCATGCTGATTAAGGGATACAGAAACGGTGCATGTGAGGACCTGATCTTTATGCCAACCTATGTCGGTTACGACAGGGTTCTTGAGGAGGATGCCTATCTGCACGAGATTGAGGGTGGGAAAAAGAGTCCTGAAAACCTCTCGCAGCTCATAAAGGCAAGAAAGTTTCTCAAGAAAAAATATGGAAAAGTCTATATAAAATTCCATGAACCCTTCTCCTTGAGTGACTATTTGGACGAAAAAAATCTTGATCTCCACTCTATGGATAATGACCAGCACATGTCCCTTTGCAAGAGCATTGGATACAAGCTGTTAAATGATATCAACCAGACATCAATTATCACCCCGCACGGAATTATTGCAAGTGCTGTGCTTAATGCTTCGGGCAGCAGCTTTTCTAAAAAAGAGCTTATGTTCAGGGTCAACTCCTATATGAATCTGCTCACCATATCAGACGTCGAGCTTTCAGACACCTTAACAATCGACCCGGATCTCGCACTCAACCATGTTTTACAGACCTTTGTGGATAGAAAATTTATTGAACTTGCAGATGAAACTGAAGAGGAGATAACTGACAACACAAGGTTTTTTGTTAAGGATAACAAAAGACCGATACTGGATTACTATAAAAATAATGCTATATGTTTCTTTATTCCGGCAGCCTACACTGCGATTGCCATACTAAAGAGAGACACGTTTCAGTTCTCATCTGGTGAGCTGACAGATACCTACCTTTTTCTGGAGGATTTCTTTATTGATGAATTCTCTTTTGATGATGAGACAACCTGTATTGAGGAGATTCATATATGTATCAGGGCATTTATTGATGATGGAATAGTTGTTCCAAACCCATCCTTTACAGATACCTATAACCTGACATCTGAAGGGTACAGAAAACTTAAAGGGTTTTCCGAATTTTTGAGACCATTTCTTGAATCATACAAGGTCGCTCTAATGTATTTTGAGAGATATCCAAAAGACAAGCATGATGCCAAAGAGAGAATAAAAAAGATGCAGAGTAAAGGTATTAGTTGCTATAAAAGACAGGAGATTATGCTCAAAGAGTCCCTATCCAAAATCAACTACACCAATGCTGCCAATTTTTTTACGAACAATGGTGTTGAAGGGTCTGAAGATATTGAAAAGATTAAAGAGTACAAGAAGATTATTGATGATTTACTTACTATTGTCACATCATAAAACAGAAGAGTCAAAAAAATGAAAGCGTTGATTCTTGCAGCAGGATTTGGCACACGCCTTTTGCCACACACAGCCGTA
>CAXNND010000109.1:0-6412 GCA_964203105.1 Desulfamplus sp. | reverse complement strand
GGGCTTCCAATTAGAAATGTGGTACCGGCATCTTTGATGCAGTTGTCAACTCTATTGGAGAGCTTTTTATTCCATGAATAGTAAAACGGAAGAGCGGTTTCAGGCCAGATAATCAGATCCGGTTTAAGCTGTTCAGTATCTTCTCTCTCTCTTTTTCTATCTTGCCGCACAATTTTTTGATCGGGTTGTTGTTTGAACAATTGGGCAGCCTGAATTGAGAGGTTGCAATATTTTGTCACAGTGCTCTCCTGATAAGCCTCATCCCACTTGAACACCTGCTCAATATTTCCCTGAATTACAGATACCTTTACGCTTTCAGCTTGGGCAGATTCTTTCTCAATATCGCTTATCCTGACTTTGCCATATCCAATTACCACACCAAACATAACTAAAAGAGATAGCAGCCATATAACCATATCTGCTTGCAATCTCTTTTTAAATATAACTGATGCCACCATTTTTGCCACCACTGCATTTGCAAGAACTACCATAAATGATACACCATACACAGAGGTTATATCTGCAATCTGTATAAGATTAAGGTTCATATACTGGGAATATCCAACAAGTCCCCATGGAAAACCTGTAAAAAGTATTGACCGGAGATACTCAAGGCTTACCCATAAAGCTGCTGCTGTAAGGGGCATGAAAGCAGTATCGAAAGACCCAATAGAACCAAGCCAGGTTAATCCCCATGCAAACATGGCTGGATATAGAGCTAAGTAGGCAGCCAAAAGAAGTAGTATTGGTAATGCGAGAAATAGCGGAAGTCCTCCAAAGATGCTGATAGTGGGAACAATCCAGTATATCAGGGATAAAAAATGGCAAAGCCCCATTATAAAACCTGCATTAAATGCCTTTTTTTTATCGCCATCGGATTGATATAAAGATAGCATGAGTGGGACCAATGCAACCCATGCAAGCCAGTCAAGATCAGCTTTGGGAAATGCAAGAGTTAATAGAAATCCGCTTGCAATAGCCTGAATATATTGAGAAATTATAATAATTAGATGGTTCATTGTTTTTGGTATCTATATGTTCTTTTAATATCTATTTACGAGGATGTCTTTTTCGCCATATTGTAGGGCTTTCATAATTAGTTCTAATCGACCAGATTCCCCGGTAATCTCTTTTTGCCGCTGACTCTGCCTGATAGTATGGTTTCAAGTCAAAACCCTTCTCTGTCTTGCCTCTATAAACTTCTGACATACCAAGCTTTACCATCTCAAGGTTCACAAGAGTGCCATCAGCCGTAAATACCTCTGCCAAAACACGATTATATCTGTCTGTGCCATAATTTTTAATACGGATATCTTTTCCTTCAACCAGACGGCTCAAAGCCGTTTTTGCCTCATTGCTAAAGGGCTGACCATATCTTGTGTTATCTGATTGTTTTGCATTACCTACAGATTTTGATGACTTGTTTTCTCCTGATTTGGTTGTATTTTTCCCTCCAGATTCAGGAGCATCAATACCTATAAGCCTTATCATCAAATCCATGCCTGCACCTTTAACCTTCATCGAGTCGCCGTCATATATTTTGATAACCTTGAATAGGATGTTGATATTATCCGTGTTTATACCTGTAGTCTTTGAGCTGTATTTTTCCTCGTAAATCTCAATATTTTGAACAGATGGTGATGGCTTTACATTACTGTAGTATCGAATCCCATGCTCATCTGTCCAAAAAAAGATATCCCCGCACAGAGCTGCCGGGGATAAAGATATTACGAGAATAAATATATCAAATAGAACTAAAAATGATTTGACCTGTTTTTGCAGTGCCGTATCCTCCAAGAGCCTCTACACGCCGTTTAAATCCATCAGTTTTTATTGTATCAAGAAGAATCTGAACCTTGTCAGTATTAAAAAAACGGTCAGGAATCAAAAGGTCATACTCTTCTGTCACCACTGGAATAAAGTCAAGGTCTAATGCCTTTGCTGCTGCATGGATACCAAGCCCAGCATCTGCCCGACCTGAAAGGACTGCAACTGCAACTGACATGTGAGTATATTCTTCATTTTCATAGCCGATAACTTCAGAGGGCTTTATGCCAAGATTTTTGAGCTTATAATCAAAAAGGATTCTGGTGCCCGCCCCTGCCTGACGATTTATAAAAACAAGCCCACTGTTTTTTGAAGGTTCACTCTTGAAGTTCTCAATTCCCTTGATCTTCTTCGGGTTACCCTTTGGAATAATAAGCCCCTGATCCCGCATCACTAAATTGACTAACCATACCTTCTCATCAGGCAGATACTTTTTGATATACGATATATTATAGGAACCATCGTCAGCATCAAGCAGGTGAGTGCCGGCAATATGACATGACCGTTTTTTAACTGCCATAAGTCCACCCATACTGCCAACATGGGTGGATGAGATACTCACATTCAATCCACCGGACCCACCTGCTGCAAGTCGAATATGGTCAGCTAAAATATCCAGTGTATTGTCATGTGAGCCGATAACCACAATAGTCTGGTTAATCTCGGAACGGGAACGGATAAGCTCTGCCTTAACTTTTTCACCCTCTGCTATCCCCTCAACATTGGCGGGAATCCTTATGATTCCATCTGCCTGGGTCAAGGTTGTAATATTTCCGGCACCTCTTGGCAACTGTGATGCAATCAGTCTGTCATCCACTGCACCTATCTTGACCCTTAAAAACTCCTCCTGCCCAAGTTTGGATGCAATCTTTCTGGCAGGTTCAACCTCTGCAATCTCTCTGTGCTTATAATCTATGTTTATCCCCTGCATTTTCAGCAGCAGAGGACCCGCAAACTGTTCAAATGCGACAATTGCAGAGACAGGATATCCAGGAATGCCAAAGACCGGTGTATTATTAACCTTTCCAAACAAAAGGGGTTTGCCTGGCATCATGGTTACACCGTGCAGATAGACCTCACCAAGTGCCGAGATAACAGGTTTTGAGAAGTCTTTGGAACCTGCCGATGATCCTCCAATAATGAAGACCATATCATATTTTTTGTAGCCGGCGTTGCTTGATATCTCAGAGGTCGAGCCATTTGCTGTTTGAAGGGTTGTCGCATTTCTGACAGCATCTGTAATCTTTTCCAGGTCATCTTTGATAATTTCGTGCAGGTCAAAACATGCACCATATTCAACACACAAGGCACCAAGTACCTCTGAATTGGAGTCAATCACATCTCCTTTAACAAGACCACACTTTTGGGCATCCTGCCATGATTTAAGCTCTGACCCTGTCGGAATAATAAGAACCATTGGCTTTTTTCTGACTGTTACACGAAATACTCCGCCGGAAATCAGGGCACCAATCGAATATGCTGAGATTCTGTGCCCCCTTGGAAAAAGCAGCTCGGTTGCCACAATATCCTCACCCATCTTTCTGACATTCTGCCAGGGGACCGCCGGAGCGTGAATCTCAATTCTCTGCTGACAGTCCTGATTTGATTGCACCTTGAAAGATTGAGTTGACTGTGAGTTTCCAGCCACATCGCTATCCATATCAGTTTGACCATCAATTACGTTCAGATGTTCAACCATAATGACAGCATTGGTACCTTCTGGCATTGCATGACCTGTATTTATCCAGAACGCATCTTTATCAATAACAAGAGACCTGGGCGATTCATCGCTCGCACCAAAGGTTATTTTTGCATCAACTGCGATCCCATCCATTGCAGCAGCATGGAAGTTGGGTGACGAGAGAGCCGCAACAGCAGGTTCAGCAAGGATACGCCCCAAGGAATCTATAGAATTTATATATTCTGTATTATAATTGTAAGTGTTATTTTTGTAAGAGACAGTAGTATCATTTTTGGAGTTATTTTCAGAGTCTGAGTCATAATAGAGGGGGAAATTATCAAAAAGTAGCTTCAATCCATCTTCAATACTTTTCATGTTCAGATATACATTTCTTTTTATCGTCATACTATCCTCGTTTTTTTTGGTTTGATAGATTTTAAATTATCTGAACATATTGCCTATAAATCCAAAAAAATATCAATAAAAAATAATAGTGACGTTAAATTCAATTACTCATAAATACCTGAACAATAGATTAAAGTTTTCCTCTTTATTTAATGTTATGTTTTGTGTATAAGAGCCATGTAAGTCGTTGTTAGTGTAAAACTTAAATAGTTACTACTTCACCATAAGCCAAGAAACATTTTAGTAAATATCTTGATATATCCACGATTTGGATGGGACAATTGACTATGATTTAAAGTTAGACTCGACACATGTCAATATTTATTAAAGGATGGGAACATGTTTTATGAAGCTCGATACCAGCCAAAGGAAACTAAAAATTTAAGTGACAAAGCTAAATTATTTGTGGGAAAATTGATTGCCATTCAGGATGGAGGACAGGAACAGCTAACACCTGAAAAAAAGAGAGTTGTATATATTGCATCTCCCAATTTTGGACTTATTCCCAACTACGATCTGAACAATATTACAAGTATCTCTTACGGCAAATGGATCAAATTAAGCGAAACCAACAAGCAACTTATATCTTCAAACTGACAGAACAAGCTGGATTCTGACACCTCAGAGTCCAGATCAACGCGTAGATTCAACTTTTATAAGCATCCTCTGTCCCTTATTTCCTAAGAATACCATCCATGATACTTCCAGCAGTGCTTATCTCAATATATGATGCCCCATGGTTCATTCCAAAATGGCCGGCAAGCACTGTAATAAGTGCATCATGCGAGAACTGCTTTCTTTTGACCAGGCTGGCAATGGATTTACGCAGAAGCTCTGATGAATCATCCTGTGCATGAACGTAATCAGCTTTAACACCATAGGAGAGAGCAAGCTCCCGCACCACCTGCTTATCATAAATCTGGGCATAAACAGGATTATCCCCTCTATATGCGGCTATTGCCCTGATTGTATCTCCAGACATCGAGTCTGCAATGATTGCACATGTATTAAGACGCATTGAGGCTTTGACAGCAGCCTTTGCAAGATAGGCAACCACCTTGTTATGGTGCATATATGGAACATCAAGAAAGGTTTTTCTGCCAGATTCAGCCTCAGAGGCAATTTTGGCCATCATCTTCACAGCCTCTACAGGATAAGCACCATTGGCAGTCTCTCCTGACAACATAAGGGCATCTGCATAGTCAAAACATGCGTTGGCAACATCAGAGACCTCTGCCCTTGTGGGTCTTGGAGATTTAATCATAGAGTGGAGCATCTGGGTGGCAACTATAACAGGTTTTCGTCGTTCAATGCAGGTTCTTATTATTCTTTTTTGTAATAACGGGATTCGTTCAGCAGGAATCTCAACCGCCAAATCTCCTCTTGCAATCATTATTCCATATACGTGATCCAAGATTTCATCAATATTTTCGACTCCTTCGCTGTTCTCAATTTTAGCAATGATCTTTGCCCTGCTCCTCTTTTTATCAAGTATCTCCTGAACCGCACGCACATCATTAGAATTTCTGACAAACGAGTGTGCAATAAAATCGACATTATTATCTGCTGCAAATTCGATAAAACCTTTATCTTTTTCACTCAATGCTGGCAGAGTAACATGAACAGACGGGATATTGACGCTCTTTCTCCCATAAATCATCCCATCATTTTCCACCTTGCATACCAGATAGTTTGAGTTACTGTCATCTCTGTTTTTATCGGTCTCGTTTTTAGAAATAACAGTCAGGGCAATTGCTCCATCGTCTATAAGAATAGAGCTGCCTACAGGAATGTCCCTTACAAATTCAGGATATGAAACAGCAAATTCAACATTTTCTAACGTAGCCCCCTGCCCCTCTTCCCTACAACAGGGTGTTAAGTCCGAGTTTAATTGCAATCCTTTGATATGGATATAATCTCCATAGATTAGGCTAATTGGCTTGTCCATCGGACAAGTTCTGATTTCAGGACCCTTTGTGTCAACAAGAATGGCAATTTTTTCAGAGACCTTTCTCACATTTTCAATAACCTTAAGAGCCTCCTCATGGCTTTGATGAGCTGTGTTGAGCCTCACAACATCCATTCCTGATTCATGAAGCTGTTGTAAAAATTCCGGATCACATTTTTTATCAGATATTGTAGCAACGATTTTTGTTTTTTTAAGCATGATAAATCTCCATATTATTAGAGTTGTTGCCCCAATAGTTTAAAGCAGGATGCTTCATGATTACTACGTAGATGTCATTTTTATAGAAATTCCATACAGTTATATAAATGAAGCTCAATACTTTAAACAGATGCTGTTAAAAAATATATAGCCGCAAGGACTGCATGGAATTTAAGGTCATGATATCAACAATCAGGATTTTAGCTTATCTTCAATTTTTTCAGGCTCTTTATCCTCCTGATCAATCTCTCTGGTCGCTTTTTTGAAATTTCTTATCCCTTTGCCGATACCTGCGCCTATTTCAGGAAGTTTGCCAGCTCCAAATATAATCA
>CAXNND010000108.1:0-6427 GCA_964203105.1 Desulfamplus sp. | reverse complement strand
ACCGCCTCTCTTCAGCGATTCTTGCCTCTTCGGCTTTTTGCTCTGTTGCATCATCTTGCTGGATTAAAGATGTAACAGGCTCAGTCTCAGATTCAGCAACAATTTCTGACGGTTTTTCAATGGGTTGTCTATTTTCAGATTGATTTTGAGGTTGTGATTGAGGTGTCTTTTTTATGTTTTTTGACTGATCCTCTTGCCCATTTACGTTCTTTTTCTTTGTATTTTTTTTCTTTGCTGTTGCCATATTTCCTCTTTTTATGTGGAGCTTGACAGTTTGTTTTACATAAATTATTTAAATATAATTAAAATTTTGAAAATTTATATATACAATAATTGTTTTTTTGTAAACACTTTGTTAATTCAGATTTGAACTTGAGTTTTAATTATGATCAGATTAGATGAAAGCCTCAAGAATTACAAAAAATTTGCTATAGCCTTCTCGGGTGGTGTTGACAGTACCTTTCTTGTAGCTTCAGCCAAAAAGATCTGTGGAGATGAAGTGGTTGCAATTACTGCTGATTCTCCATTCCAGTCAAGAGAAGAGTTGAAAAAAGCCTGCGAAATTGCAACAACCATTGGAATCCAACATTTTGTAGTTAAAGTTGATGTACTCGGTGTATCTGACATTATTACAAATTCTAAAAAACGGTGTTATTTCTGCAAAAAAAAACTGTTTGGTGTTTTGAAAAAAAGAGCAATGGAGCTTGGCTTTAATACCCTCGCACACGGTGTTAATATGGATGATCTTAAAGAGTATCGCCCTGGTCTTAAAGCTGCGCAAGAGATGGATATCATTTCTCCTCTTGTTGATGCCCAACTGACCAAAAGTCAGATCAGGCTGGCATCAAAGAATATGGGGCTTTCCACTTGGAATATACCGTCCCAGTCCTGCCTTGCAACTCGAATTCCATACTGTGAGATCATTACAGTTGAAAAATTGACCAGAATCGAAGCCTGTGAAAATTTTCTGAATCAGCTCGGATTTTATGGTATCCGTGTCCGTTGTCACAGCATTATTGCTGATAGCAACATATCAGGAAACTGTATCGCCAGAATAGAGTGTCCTATCCAATCCATTTCACAGATGGTAAATAGTAATATTAGAAAAAAAATCATCTCTTTTTTTAAAGCCAATGGATTCCAATTTGTTTCAATTGATCTGTCAGGATATATTGCAGGAAGTATTAATTGATTGACCTAAATAAATCTGTGATTATCTGTTCCGCGAGATTCTGACTTTTCCGCTCTTTACCCTGATGATAACTATGATACTCTTATGTTAAAATAAAAACCTGTTTAGTGCTATGGTTTATTCCTGTCAAGGAGAGAAATTTCATCTGATGTGAGCACTTTATCTATATCAAGAAGGATTTTTACACCCCCTTCCAATTTTGCCATGCCAAGAATATACTCTGAATCAAGGCTTGTGCCAAACGAAGGTGAATCTTCAATATTCTCTCCCTTTATATTCAACACTTCAGATACAGAATCCACAACAATCCCAATAACCATCTCTCCATAATTAGCCGCTATCTCAACAACAATTATACAGGTTCTTTCTGTGTATTCACTCTCGGGTATTGAAAAACGGAGTCTTAAATCAATTACAGGTATCACCTTGCCTCTCAGGTTAATGACACCCTTAACAAAATCAGGAGTTCTGGGCACGGATGTTATAGGCATCATGCCGATTATCTCTTTTACCTGCAATATGCCAATACCATACTCCTCACCGGCTAATGAAAATGTAAGATATTTTCCCTCTCTCTCATTTGGCGTGACATTCATCTGTTTTTCCGAGTTTTTTTCCATTTCAGCCCTCTCCTTTTTATACAATACTATGATTTTACTTTGATTTATTCATCAGTGCCCTCCAATTCTATTTCTGGACAGCCTCTATAAATGTATATATTTTAGCGATCATTTTTGTCGTCCATCTGTTTTTCCCTGATAGGGGTTTAATCTCTTCTTCGTTCAAAATATCGGTGGTTTGCTCCACACTATGCCCTTGTTTTCTCAATTGTATAATAATATTAATGACTTCAGATTTGTATTGCTCAAAATTTTGTTCCAATGATGCTTTGGGTCTTTCAATTTTAGGAAGGGTACCTGTATCACTTTGATCATCTATAGCTGAAAGTGCATCAATATTTGGGCTATCATCCATAATATCATTATCTAAAATACTTGTAACAGTCCGCCTCTCACTTTTTCGAGGGGGCATATACTTATTATTATCAGGAATGAGCGACATAAGATCATCGACATCACTATCTAAAATATTAGGGTTAAGATATGTTGGCTCTTCATCAATGAGTACCGAGAGATCATTCATGGCACTGCTGTTAAAACTATCATTGTCTAACAGATTATCAACACTTGCTTCCTGCAACTGTGTATCGTCATCAATAAGAGCAGCAAGGTTATCAAGATCACTATCCAATATTTCCTGTATCTCATAATGATGATGCTCATCCTCATCAACAAGTGCCGAGAGGTCATCCATCTTTTCATCACTCTCAATATCGCTGCTATCAATCTGGATATTCTCGGCAGTAGTCGTGTCTATCTCAATCAGTTTTGACAGGTCATCAATTTCGCTATTCAGAGTCTCCTGATCATAAACTTGCTCATCACCAGGAACTCTTTGATCTCCACCACCAACAGAGGTTGGCTCTACAGCCTTCTGATCCTGAGAATTTGCAGGGATATCATCACCAGGAGGGAAAACAGAGCCATTGGCTAAGGCACTCATAAAACCGGTTGAAATACTCTTAAGAGCATCTGCAAGGTTGTTCATGGCATTAGCCTTCTGCAATTCAGCTTCAGCCCTTCTGGCAAGAGCTTCTGCTTTCTGCAATTCAGCTTCAGCTTTTTGCTCCTCAGCAACTGCTTTTTTCTCTTCTGCTGCCGCTTTACGCTCCTCGGCAGCGGCAATTCTCTCCTGCTGGCTGTAAAATTTTTCAAAAAGAGCTGAAATCAGTTTTATGCTCTCATTTAACGCCAACGGCTGATTTGAAGATACAAGTTCTGGCACATCCTGGATAATAGATTGCAGCGAGGGTATAAATGAATTAAGTGATTGGTCATCAGAGTTAATCGGACTATTTTCAGCATCCAGCACCTGTTCAACATCTGTTGCAACCATACCAGAATCAATCTTTTCTGAAATAGACAACAGGGTCTTCAGAGTATCTGCATGATAGAGCTTCTCTCCATTTACATCGGTATGTGGAAGCCATTTGCCGAATCTTTTCAACCAGAATTTGACAGTTACACTGCCAGCATTAAGCTCTTTTGCCAGCATTGATGGTGTCATCAAATCGTTTGCAGACATTTTTATCCCTTGACAAGTGGTTCTGAAACTAAACAGACATTTTTAATCATTCCTTAATTCATATCAAAAAGCATAACTCCAGTCAAAACATCTGGAAAATAAATTTATCAACTCTTTTTTAGAATAAATTTTAGAATTGAGATCAAAATAAATCATTTGACTTAATGGAGAAAATCAGCTTTATCTTTTATCAATAGTTCTTACGGTTCATTTTAAATTTTGATTAATTCAGTCACATGTTAATTTAATTAAATTATAGTTCATACTTATTAATATAAATAACGCTACAGATAGTGGCATATTTGCTGCTGGGGAGGACAAATGGGTGAAAACAACGATCCAAAATCGCTTCTAAATCATATCGATTCTGTTAGAAAGGGAAAGAGAACCTTTGAAGATGCGTTTCAGGGCGTATCAAGGATGATACTTGAATCCGGCGTTGAAAAAATCAATGTCAAGGGCAGAACAACCTACCAGTTTGGTCTTTTCAGTAAAGGGAAAAAGCATCTTGTTGGCATGTACGATGAGATTAATAGTTTTGTATCTTTTGTCAAGGATGCTTCGGAAGGTGGCTCGTCAAGAGAGATGGCATTTGTTCTTGTTGGTGAACCTGGCAATGGAAAGACCTTTTTTGTTGACTACCTGTGCGATGCCTATAGAGGCTTTCTTTCAAAACCAGATAACCGAAAATATAGTTTCAGGTTTAAAAAATTAGACGAAATTGAAGGGTACGGTAAAATAAAAATCATTGAATCACAGACCTATGAGGATCCTATGATTCTTGCTATGAACATGAAGGAGATAAAGTCTGAATCAAAAAAGTATTTTGCAGAAAAATTTAATTTCTCTGACAACGAGGTAGATAGAATTTTTGGGCTTTATCGCCCTCTTGGGGCATGTTCAGGGTATATCTGGAATCAGATAAGGGAACATTGTGATAATGATATCGAAAAGATGCTTTCTTTTGTTGAGATCACAACAGTACCTCTGACAGAGAGCCTTGGCACAATTACCGGTAAATATCCAGCCAAGGACAAGATAACATCATCTGCTGTTGATCTGCTTGGTGAAGAGTCAATCCAGAGGCTATTGCACATCACAGACACCAATAACCCCTACCGTTTTGACTTGCGGCGTGGTGCTTTGGCAAGAGTTGCAGGAGGCGGTATCCACTTCAGTGATGAGATTTACAAGAACAAAAAAGACCTTGTTCAGGTCTATTTAGGTGTAATCCAGAACAGAAATATTGAGATAGACGGCTACAAATGGCCCATTGATACACTGATTATTGCCACCAGCAACAACTCGGAGTTCAATACATTTTTAGCAGAAAAAGAGGAGGCTCCAATTGTTGATAGATGCCGTATCTGTTATGTGGCACACAATACTGACTATAAATTGCAGAAAGAGCTGACAGGATACGCCATTGGAAATGATGTGAAAAGTACTATTAATCGCGAGAAACTTCACCAGGATCCTAATCTGAACTATGCGGCTTCTGTGGGTGTTGTTCTGACTCGTCTGCCAAGATCAGAAAAGCTTACACCTGTTGAGACAATGAAGCTCTCTGCCGGAGAGGTGGCAGGTGAAAAGAGCCTGAAAACCCTTGGAGAACTCATTGACAGCCTGAATCAGGATACTGACATTACCAGAAGATTTGGTCAGAAGGGGCTTGGACAGAGAAACCTTGGCAGGGCAATCCAGTTGCTGCTTGAAAGTTCAGAAACCAATGAGGGGCACTGTATGTTTGCCCTTGATATTTTTAAAACTCTTGAAACTATTGTGCTCGATTATGTTACTGAGTCTGGAGACAGAGCAAAGTTCATGGATGATTTAAAGACCGCAAGAGGACTTTACCGCGAAAGGATCATGACCGAAATTTTCAACGCCTATATGGATGAACCCCTTGCAATCAAAAAAGATGTTATGAACTATGTCAATATGATAATTGGCGTGGATGCTGAACATCTCGGGGCTGACATGATGTGGAAATACAAGGATCCCCAGACCGGTGAGCTGAAGGCAATGAAGATCGATGAGAGGTATATCAAAAATGTTGAGGACCGTCTTGGACTTAAAACCGATGAGCAGCGGTCATCTTTCAGAAATACCATCAGAAAGATATATGGGCAAAAACTATCTCTTGATCCGAATTATGACTTTATGGACAATTTAGAGCTGGTCAAGGCAATTACCGATGTGAGGCTAAAATCTGATATTGCAGGTGCTGGAAGCCTTGTAGGTGCACTTGCAAACCGGACAAATGAAGAGAACCAGAAGCTCCATGACAGAATGATCAACACCATGATTAACAAGCTCGGATACTGCAACACCTGTGCTCAGAAAACCATTGAATATTTCTGCAGTCAGGAAGATGATAAATAATGGTCACCCAAGTCAGATGGAGGACAAATAATGAGAATCCGGTTCAGGATGACCGTAGGGGTAAATCCTGTATTTGCCCCGAACTTGGAGAGTCCGAGTGAGGAGGTTGATAAATAATGATAACTCTTGATGAACTTTTGGAAAAGGACAAAAAGCGTGAAGAGGACGGATTTAAACGCAAGATCCGTATTGGTCGCATTGTCAAGCCTGTCAGAGGAGGAGGTAAGGAGAAGATTGTGGTTGTCCCGACCACTGTAGAGGAGAAGTTTGTCCACGATGAGATTCAACTTGGTGGAGAAGATGGAGAAGGTGAGCCAAACGGCGGAACAGGCGAAGGAGAAGAGGGTGATATAATCGGAGAAGAGAAAATCCGCCCTTCCGAAGGGGAAGGTGAGGGAGAAGGGCAGGGAGATGGTGAAGGTCCTGGACAGGGTTCAGGCGGTGAGCATGAGTTTGAATCAAATGCCTATGAGCTTGGCAAGGTTCTTTCTCAGGATTTTGAGCTTCCAAACCTTGTGGATAAAGGTGGGAAACGAACCCTTGTCAAATTCACCTATGAGATGACAGACAAACATCGTGGCTTTGGACAGATTCTTGATAAAAAAGCCACATTACGCCGTATTGTTGAGACCAACATCAGCCTTGGCAATATTCCAGATGTCTCTGCCATTGACACCTCAATTTTTATTGTCTCTCCATCAGACA
>CAXNND010000107.1:0-6450 GCA_964203105.1 Desulfamplus sp. | reverse complement strand
AACCACCTTGCCAATGCAGATACAACAGGATTTAAAAAAGATGTCGTCAGCTTTGACAAGATGTTCAAGGCACAATTGAATACAGATTTCAGTCAGGGACACCTTAAAACAACTGATAACAAACTGGATGTTGCTCTTGGAGACAAGGGATTTTTTAAAATAGCTACGTCTGATGGGATACAATATACAAGAAATGGTAATTTTATCCTTAACAGTCAAGGAGTTCTGGTAAATCAGCATGGATTGCCGGTGCAGGGTGCAAATGGAGATATTACTATAAATGGTCAGAGAGTTGATATCAACGAAGCAGGAGAGATAAGAGTCGATGGAGTTCTTGTTGATAATTTTGACATCGTCACCTTTGAAGATCTGGATAAGCTGGATAAAAAGGGGGGAGATTTGTTTGTTTACAATGGAGATATAGCAGATGAACAACAGCCTGACAGAATATCAGTAAAGCAAGGTGCACTTGAAGGTGCCAATATATCTGTGGTAGATGAGATGGTAGGCATGATTGATCACCATAGAATGTATGAAACATACCAAAAGATGATGCAGACTTTTGATGAGGTTGATGGCAAAACAGTTAATGAAGTTGGTAAACTGCAATAAAACAGATTTGATTTATATAAGTATCCACTACACGCTCCCACAAGGAGACAGGTAGGGGTCGAAGATTAAAGGGGGGTAAATATGATACGAGCACTATGGACGGCAGCAACCGGTATGAATTCCCAGCAGATGCAGACAGATGTTGTGGCTAACAACCTTGCCAACTCAAGCACTGCTGGTTTTAAGAAATCACGGGCAAACTTTGAAGATCTCATGTACCAGACCATGCTTGTGGCAGGTGCAACAGCTCCCGGAGGAGGACAGGTTCCATCAGGCATTCAAGTTGGTATGGGGTCTAAGCCCTCCAGTGTACAGAAAATCTTTACTCAGGGAGATTATGTCCAGACAGGAAACCATTTGGATATGGTTATTCAGGGGGATGGTTTTTTCAGGGTACTCCATGGAGATCAGGAGCTTTATACCAGAGCAGGTAATTTTACACTTGATAGTGAAGGGTTCATAACTACAGCAAGTGGTGACCGGCTTCAGCCTGAAATTGCCATACCTGCCGAAGCAACACTTATAACACTTCAGGATAATGGAACGCTTACTGTTCATGGTGCGAACGAGCAGATTCTTGCCACTGAGCAGGTAAATATTACAACATTTGTCAATCCATCTGGACTGTTTGCAGTAGGTAATAATCTCTTCAGGGCAACTGAAGGATCGGGTGCAGCAATAGAGCAGGCCCCGGGTGAAAATGGTTCTGGTACCGTTGCCAACAACTCAATTGAGATGTCAAACGTGAGTGTGGTTGAGGAGATGGTCGGCATGATTACCGGACAGAGAGCTTATGAGGCAAACTCAAAATCAGTTCAGACCGCAGATGCCATGCTTGGTATTGCAAATGGAGTGAAACGTTAAAGGGTAAAATTTGGCCGGCTGGAGGTAAGTTATGAAATTCAGATGGAGATGGATAGGATGCACTATTGCCTTGCTACATATTTGCTTCTTATCCTCCGCAATTTCAGGAGAGGAAGAGATTGTGATTGAAGTCAGGGAATCTGTTCATGTCAACAGCAGAAAAGTGACTCTTGGTGAAATTGCAGATATCCAAGCCCCACCATTACTCAATCGTCAACTTTCAGCAATTGATATGGGTTTTGCCCCAGCTCCTGGAAAAACCAGGATTATTGACGGCAGACAGCTTGAATCCAAAATCAAATCAAATAGACTCTTTTGGGGCAACAAAAAATCTTTTAGCAATATCACCCTTCTTGTTCCTGATAAAATTTATGTTGAGCGTTCAAGTCAAGAGGTCTCTGAAAATGACCTTAAAGCAATGTATGAATCATACATAAGTGAACGGCTGGATGGCAGAGATTTTGAAATCAGGGATTTCAGCGTAAGGGGGCTGGATATTTATCCTGAAGGAGATGTGGAACTTTCTCCGCCTGCAAGCAATTCAAAAGAATTAAAGGGACGAGTAACCCTTTATGTAAAAATTCGGGTTGATGGAAAAGATTACGGTCGAATCTCCCTTGCAGGCTGGATTGATATTTTCGATGATGTTCTTTGTGCATCACGCTCTCTTGCAAGGGGAAAAGTCATTGAACCAGGAGATGTTCATGTCGAAAAGTGCAATACTGCCAATCTGCATGGTGACTATTTCAACGTGGATCAGGATGTTATAGGCAAGGTGCTTACAAAAAACGCATCTGCCAAGAAAGCCATAACACCAAATATGATAGAGGATGCAGCACTTGTTCATAAAGGGGATAGAGTCAAAATAATTGCAGCCCGTGGCAACCTTAGTCTTGTTACAGTTGGAATTATCAAGAGTGACGGCAGAATGAACGATACTGTGCAGGTTCAGAACATGACATCAGGCAAGGTGATAAATGCAATTGTTACAGGCAAAGAGAGTGTAAAGGTATTTTATTAAAAAGGGGGATATTATGATAACTTATTCAAGGCTTCACACTTGGCTTTTAAATTGCATAGTTCTGATACTGTGTGGTTTTATAACTCTGATAGTGCTTTCAGGGTGTGCATCAAAAAAGGATAATGAGGCTCTTTTACCGCCAGGAATTTCGGATCAGCCGGCACTTCAGACAAAATATGAACCACTGCCCCCCTCAGAGGGATCATTATGGACAGATACCAGTGATCCGTTCTTTGAAGATACAAAGGCAAGACAACCCGGCGACACCCTGATTGTAGATATTGTGGAAAATGCAAAGTCAAGCATGGACGCAGCAACAGAAGCCGGAAGAACCAGCAAGATGGATATTGGCGTGCCAAATTTATTCGGTTACACAGAGCCGTTTGTAGCTCTTCCCAATCCTGTCAAAAGAGGTATGGTTGCAGATACGATGGTGGGAACCAAATACGACAACTCATTTAAAGGTGAGGCAAAGAGCAACAGAAACGGACAGATTACTGCATCTATTGCAGCAAGAATCGTTGATGTGCTGCCCAATGGCAATTATACCATCTATGGAAAACGTGCCATGAAGCTCAATCAGGAGGTGCAATATATTGTTGTATCCGGTATTGTCAGACCCGAAGATATAGGAGACAATAACAGGGTTCAATCAACCTATCTTGCAGATTCAAGGATTGAGTATTTTGGTCAGGGTGTAATTGCTGACAAGCAGAAACAGGGTTGGGGTACCCGTTTATTTGATAATCTGTGGCCATTTTAATTTAGTGGGAGGTAAGTGTCATGTTTAATTTTGGAAAATATATCTCAATTATTATAATTTTGTTCGATATCTGTGTAAACATAAACGGTGCAGATGCAGCACGCATTAAAGACATCGCAGCCATAAAAGGTATAAGAAGCAACCAGTTAGTTGGATACGGACTTATCATTGGACTTGATGGTACAGGTGACAAATCAGGAACAGATTTTACAACTCAAGGTCTTGCAAACATGATGGAACGTATGGGAATAAGTGTGGATAAGAATTCACTCAAGGTCAAGAACATTGCAGCAGTTATGGTTACAGCCAATATTCCCCCATTTGCAAGAATTGGGAATAAACTTGATGTTATTGCATCTTCTGTAGGTGATGCAAAAAGTCTTTCTGGCGGAACATTGCTTTTAACTCCACTCAAAGGCGTTGATGGCAAAGTCTATGCCTTAGCACAGGGTGCTGTTGCTATTGGTGGTGCAGGAGCAGGAGATGCCGGAGGCAGCAAACAGAAAAATCATCTTCAGGTGGCAAGAATCGCAAATGGTGCAACTATAGAGCGTGAAATTCCCATGAAATTGGACGGCAAAAAGACGTTGACCCTTTCTTTGCTAAATCCTGATTTCACAACTGCATCAAGGGTGGCAGAGACCATTAACGCATCCATTGGCAAGGGAGTTGCAGAGACTGTTGACTCAAGTGCACTTCAACTTAATATTCCGGAAAAGATGCAGGGACATCAGGTGGCTGAATTTATAGCGGATATTGAATCTCTTGAGGTGGTACCGGATACAAAGGCAAAGGTGGTTGTCAATGAAAAGACTGGCACAGTTATTATTGGCGACAATGTAACCATATCGACGGTTGCTGTGGCTCATGGCAATCTCACAGTTACCATTAAAAAAGACACGGACGTATCTCAGCCAGCACCATTATCAGGTGGTCAAACTGTTGCCACTCCACAGACCAATGTAAAGATAGAAGAGGAAAAGGTCAGGCTTATGACTTTAGAGGGCGGCACCACGATCGGCGAATTGGTAAGTGGGCTTAACTCAATTGGGGCAACACCAAGGGATATGATTACCATTCTTCAGAGCATCAAGGCAGCAGGTGCTCTTCAGGCAGATCTTGAAATTTTGTAGAAAGGGGGGGTAAATAATGGACATTTCTTTAAATAATAAAGTTTCCCCAAATAGAATTAATGGGTTTAAAGATACCACTAAAACAAATGCTTTTACTGGTAAAAAAGATGAAAAAGCTCTGAAAGAAGCTTGTCATGGATTTGAGGAGGTATTTCTCAACACCATGATGAAATCCATGCGGGCAACTATTCCAGAGAGTCCTCTTTTGGGTAAATCTCAGGGTATGGATATTTATACCTCGCTGCATGACCAATACCTTGCGGAAAAAATTTCCAAGGGGGAAAATTCTACAGGTGTTGGAGAGTATCTTTACAGACAGCTTCAAGATTCTTTGTAGTCGCTATTGGCATTTGCACAAATGAATATATTGAGGGGGAAGACCTATTATACAGGTTATCCCCCCTTTTTTATAGCTTACGAATTTAAATATGACACTATTGCAGCAAAGCTATTTTATAATTTTTTTCTCAAAAACTTTAATCAAACGATAGTTGCTCCTCAATCTACCCATGTTATGGCACACCCATTGCACTATCTTATAGCTAAGAGGGTTTGAGTGGGAAAAAAATTCCTATTACCCTTCAGAAATTCAAGCAGGACATTTTAATGCCGATAAGATATAACAGCAGGGAGAGATTGCCATGGAAACAACATTTGCATACAATATCGAAAAATTACTCCAGAAGAAACTTGCGATTTACAGCGAACTGACCTCACTTTTAGAAGCAGAAACCGATTATATAGTGAAAATGGATGTCAACTCCCTCTGGTCAGCCTCCACACGTAAAAAAGAGCTTGCCTCTGACATTGAAAAGGTAAGAAATAGTATTCTTTTCCTTCTTGATGATCAAAAGATAGATCATGGTACGGATTTAAGAACATTTAATATTGTAAATATAATCAAGAATCTTCCTCTGTCAGCAAGAACCAAGGCTGATCTTGAAATGATCAAGATAGCAATTGAGAATAAAAAGAGTCAAATAAGACAGATTGCATCTTCAAACCGTAAATATATTCAGGATTACTTAGGTGTAATTGATGGTGTTATCTCTACCATCACAGGCGGTTCAAGACAGCAATCTTATGGCAAAAGAGGGCTTTCTGTTTCAACGGTAGCCCCTTCATTCTACGGCACCAGATTTGGAAGAGGTGCTGCAACTACCCTTATCTCAGCACGAGCTTAAACCTTATGTAAAAGCAAGTGTAACATTGGAGGTATAACATGAGCGGAATTGGTTCTACACTTCAGATTGCCAAAGGGGCACTTGCTGCACAGCAGTATGGGTTAAATGTTACTGGAAATAATATTGCCAATGTAAACAACCCTGATTACAGCAGACAGAATGTTGAGCAGATAAACAACGGTAATATGCAATATGCCGGTTTTCTGTTTGGGACTGGTGTGAACTCATCTCAAGTTACACAGAGCATTAATCAACTGCTTGAAAATCGACTCACAGGGGAAAAATCTTCCCTGTCCGGATTTGAAGAGGCAGAATCCTATATCAAAATAATTTCAGATCACTTTAATGAATCTTCAGATAACAGCATCAGCAATGTATTGACAGATTTCTGGAACTCATGGAATGACCTTTCAAATAACCCTGGTGATGATTCCGAGCGGCTTATTATTTTAGAAAATGGTGAGGAACTTTCCGAGCGTTTTAACATGGCATACAATTATCTTGATCAGGTTAAAACAGAGATAAACATGAAACTTAACAATGCAGTTGATCGCATTAACAGTATAACTACTGATATTGCCAAACTCAATCAAGATATAATGGGGCAGGAGCAGGCACGAACATCAAATGACAAGAGAGATCAACGAAACTCCCTGATTGATGAACTTGGCAAACTTATTAACGTAAGTGTATTTGAGCAGGCAAGCGGGGCAGTTGCAATCAATGTGACTAATGGACTTCCTATTGTTAATGGCAACTCAAACTATGACCTTGCGGTTTCAGGGGAAAGCATTAACTGGGTTGATTCTGCGGGAAAATCACAAGATATCACGGATAAGATTACTGGTGGACAGATTGGTGGCTGGCTTGATG
>CAXNND010000106.1:0-6483 GCA_964203105.1 Desulfamplus sp. | reverse complement strand
TTGACTGCTCTTTGAGATTTAAATGTTTTTTTTTCATCCATATTGGCTCATCTCCAGTTTTGCATTTGCGAGAACCCTATCAGCCTCATCAGGAACTAAAACTTTACAGTCCCAAATTATTTGCTGAATGTCAAACAGTTATAATCAATAACTCATAATATAAAGCATAATTCCCATAAACAACGTATGATAGCTCGATAAAATCAAGGAAACATGATAATTTCAAATTTTGAACCTGAAAAATTGAAGGAGTCAATATTTTGAACCAAAGCACAACAGAAATCATTCTGGAAAGCATATCTGACGGGGTGTTTACCGTGGATCATAACTGGAAGATCACCTCGTTCAACCGTGCTGCAGAGGAGATTACAGGCACAGATCGCAGCGAGGCGATCGGCAGACACTGCTGGGAGGTATTCCGCTCAAACATGTGTGAGCATGAGTGTGCTCTTAAAAAAACCATGAAAGAGGGCAGATCATTTATCAGCAGTTCGACACACATTATAGATGGTGAACAAAGGCGTATCCCCATAACTGTATCCACGTCTTTGCTGCGAGACAAGGATGGCAATATACTTGGCGGTGTTGAGATATTCAGGGATCACACAATTGTGGAGGAGCTGAGGAAGGAACTTTGTGCCGGTTTTGAACTCGGAGATATGGTTAGCCGCAGCCCTTCAATGCAGAAAATATTCAACATCCTTCCCCTTATATCAGAAAGTGACTCTACAGTGCTGATTGAAGGTGAAACTGGCACAGGGAAAGAGCTTATGGCAAGGGCAATCCATAATATGAGCACCCGTCATGACAAACCATTCATGGCAATAAATTGTGGTGCTCTACCCGATACCCTTCTGGAATCAGAGCTTTTCGGTTACAAAGCCGGTGCCTTTACCCATGCTGTCAAGGATAGAGAGGGTATTTTTGCCGCTGCTGAGGGGGGCACCATTTTTCTGGATGAAATAGGTGATACAAGTCCAGCTTTTCAGGTCAAACTTCTTCGAGTGGTTGAAGAGAGGGAATTTCAGCCTTTAGGCTCTGTAAAAACGGTAAAAAGCAATCTTCGCATCATTGCCGCTACCAATAAAAGTCTTCTACAGATGGTTGAAGAGGATAAATTCCGTATAGACCTTTTTTACAGGCTTAATATTGTTCAAATAGAACTGCCTCCCCTACATCAGAGGATGGAAGATATTCCCGTCCTGATTAGCCATATCATTAGTCGCCTTAACAGGATACAGGGAAAGTCGATTGATGGAATTGAACAGGATGCCCTTGCACTCCTGATGTCTCACCATTTTCCAGGAAATATACGTGAGTTACAAAACATTATTGAACATGCCTTTATCCTCTGTTCTCACGGCAATATTGCCCTGCGTCACCTTCCTGCAACCTTGACCCACCAATCTCCCACAAACCCTGTTGAACCGGCAGTGCTTCCCAATCCTTTTGATCCTGTCAGGGCAGCAGAGGTAAAGATGATTCAGGATGCCCTCCACAGGAACAGCTATAACCGCAAGGCAACTGCCAGGGAACTTGGTATCCACAAGAGCACCCTTTTCAGAAAAATCACAAGATTGAAGATTCCAATGCTAAATGGAATGGATGGTCGTTCATATAGATAGTATTACAGGGTCGCATTAACAGCGGTAGAGTCGCATTAATGCCATTATAATGGTAGCATATATGCGTCTGTTTCGTGCCGATTCTCCAATTTAAATCAATATAGAATCGGATTTCATGGAGTAATAATTATTTTTAACATCCTGTAATAAAAAGATAATATGATAATTACCTGACACAAACACCTTTTATTTATATCTGACGGCATGAAAGCTGCTAATAACTAAATGTCAGGAAAGAGAAACATCAACAACAGAACACCAAATACAACAGGAATGCAAAAAGATGGACGTTGAGGTAGAAAAAGAGATTAACGTTGCACTGACATCCTGGGAAGATAGAATATCACCGGTTTTTGATGTTGCCCGAACGCTTCTGGTTTTACATATCAAAAACGGACAAGAGATTGGTCGATCTATTGAGCATTTCAATTCTGTAATGTTCCATCATCTTAAAGAGGTGTTGGAGCGTCTTGAAATTGAGGTTCTAATCTGCGGGGCAATTTCAAAGATGCAGTCAGATATAATTGAAGCCTGCGGAATAAAACTCATACCGTTTATCGGTGGAAATATTGAAGATGTTATTGTAGCCTATTTAAAAGGAGAAGAGATTGTTCCGGCATTTCTTATGCCAGGATGTGGTCGAAGGCATGGCTGGAACACAATTGGAAAAAGTTGGGTAAATAATATGGAGGTGAGAGCAATGCCAAAAGGAAATTGTGGTAATAAAGGTGGAGGCAGGGGTTCAGGCCAGGGCGGCGGTTGCAAAGGTGGCGGAGGATGCGGCGGCGGAGGCAGGGGTTCAGGACAAGGTCAGAGTCGTGGTGGTAATCAGGGACAGGGACAAGGTCAGAATCGTGGCGGTAATCAGGGGCAGGGTTCAGGAACTGACAAATCAAATTGATAAATAATAGGAGAGAGACTATGCCTGGATTTGATGGAACAGGACCTATGGGCAACAGACGCGGATTCGGTCGGGGTAATGGACAGTGTCGGAATGTTGATCAGTCAGGTGAAATGTCCCGGATGTCGTGGAAAGACGCTGGCGGCGGAAGAGGCAGGGGTGGTGGCAGATGTATGGGAATAAGAATGGGAGGATGTTATGGTGGAGAAGCAAACAGTGTGGATAATTGTCGCATAACAGAAGGTGATAGAGCTTTTCTCGAAGTGCAGAAAAGCCACCTTGAAAACCGGCTACATTCAATAAAGCAGAAGATTGAATCACTCTCATGTGCAAGACCTGATGAAGGCGAGGTTAAATAACAGATAATAATGGATAATTAAACTTTCTGAGGTGGAATTTCCTCCTCAGAAAGTTTAATTCAGGCAGGTATGCACAAAAGGAAATTGATATGATAGTTACAGTTGCAAGCGGTAAAGGGGGAACCGGCAAGACGACAATTACTGTCAATCTTGCGGCTTCAGCACCCGAGGGCACAGTTGAGGTGTTTGATTGTGATGTTGAAGAGCCGAATGCCTATCTTTTCGTCAACCCTAAAAATATTGTGAAAGAAGAGATTTCAACAATGATACCGGTGGTTGATATGAATCTGTGCACTCTTTGCGGAGAGTGCGAAAAAATTTGCAGGTTCAGTGCCATTAACCTTATTGCAAAAAGGATTATGATTTTCCCTGAAATGTGCCATTCGTGTCGAGGGTGCAGCATGGTCTGCCCTTCGGGTGCCATCAAGGAGAGTTCAAGGGTGCTTGGTTCCATTCTTGCCGGCTACAGCAGCCTGGGATTTAGTCTCACATGGGGAGAACTCAGAGTGGGAGAGGCGATGTCTCCACCATTGATAAAACAGGTGAAGAAAAAAATTCGACCAGGAAAACTTGCACTTGTGGATGCCCCTCCAGGAACATCATGTCCGGCGGTGGCAACTCTTCGTGATTCTGATTTTGCCCTTCTTGTGACAGAGGAGACTCCTTTTGGGCTGAATGATCTTGCCCTCACCGTAGGAGCATTGAAAAAACTCGATATACCGATGGGAATTGTCATCAACAGGTCAGATTCAGGAAACTGCAAGGCAGGCAAATCTGTATCAGGTAAACATATTGCAGAAAAGGGCATTATTGATGAATATGCACAAAGGGAAGGGATAACGATCATGCAAAGATTCCCTTTCAGCAGAGAAGCGGCAAGAGTGTGTGCTAAAGGTCTTTTGCTGGTTGATGAAATACCTGAAATGAAGACACTTTTTCAGGAACTCTATCTTGGAATTATGAGTCAGGTCGGCTCGGGCAATAAGATATATGAGACAGAGAAAAACATTCCTGGTTTAAGTTGCAAGGAAATGGCAGGTGCAAGATGAAGGAATTGACAGTTATCAGCGGTAAAGGGGGGACAGGCAAAACCAGTATCACAGCATCACTTGCTTCCCTTGCAGAGAAAAGAATTGTTATTGACGCAGATGTGGATGCAGCCAACCTTTTTCTGACACTCGAACATGAGGTTATTGAAACAGAATCCTTTAAGGGTGGACATAAGGCATGGATCAATCCTGAACTCTGCACAGGCTGTGGAGAGTGCTTTAAGAGATGTCAGTTTGATGCCATATCCGAAATTGACAGTGTTGTTGCAGAAAAATTCATTATTGATCCAGTTTCATGCGAAGGTTGCGGTGTCTGCTCTCATTTCTGTCCGGCAGATGCCATATCATTTGAGCGGCAGATATGCGGAGAGAAATATATCTCAAGAACAGCCAATGGTCCAATGCTACATGCACGGTTAGGAATCGCAGAAGAAAATTCAGGACTTCTTGTGAGCCAGTTGCGGCAGAGGGCGAGAGAGATGGCAAAGGATCAACATATTCCACTTATAATCACAGATGGTCCTCCGGGAATAGGCTGTCCGGTGATTGCATCCATCAGCAATGCCGATGCTGTTCTTATTGTAACAGAACCTACATTATCAGGTATGCACGACATGGAACGTGTCAGAAAACTTGCCGGACAGATGAATGCAGCGATTTTTTTATGCATCAACAAGGCAGATTTGAATCCCGAGGCGTCAGATGAGATAAAAACATTCTGTGCTTCAAATAACATAAAGTTTGCGGGTGAGATTCCATTTGACAGGGATGTGATTGAATCCATGAGAATGGGACAGAGCCTTGTGGATTATTCTGATGGAGAAGCGTCTGAGGCTGTGAAAAAGGTATGGCAGAATGTGCAGTTGTTTATGAGTGATACGATACAAAGACTAATCTGATGCAGGGAAAGCGTTGTGCTTGTCTATGTTGAACAAGATAGGCTATCGCCCATAATATATTTAAAAAGGAGATTGAAAATGAAAGTTGCAGTAACATCAAGCGGACAGAATCTTGAGTCTGAGCTTGATCCACGATTTGGAAGAGCACCCTATTTTTTGATTGTTGACACAGATACTCTTGAGTTTGAAGTGAAACCCAACGAGCAGAATATGGATCTTCCCCAGGGTGCCGGTATTCAGGCTGGAAAAACTGTTGCAAATTTTGGTGTACAAGCTGTGATTACCGGCAATTGTGGTCCTAAAGCCTATAATGTTCTTCATGCCGCAGGTCTAAAAATTGTGACTGGTACCAAGGGGAGCGTCCGTGAAGTTGTTAAACAATTCAAAAATGATGCTTTTGAATACTCACAGGGTCCTAATGTAGATGGTCACTGGATTTAGTTGGTATTGAAAGGGCAAAGTGCCAACCTCGTTTTATATAATACATAAATAGAGTTATAAAAAAGGAATTTATTATGAAATTTGCGATTCCCATGGCAATGGGTAAACTCACAGCACATTTTGGACATTGCAGAGAGTTCTGCTTTGTCACGACAGACAACAACAAGATAATGAAGAGTGAAGTTCTTGAACCTCCTCCCCATGAACCTGGAGTTCTTCCCAAATGGCTTCATGATCATGGTGTTAATATGGTTATTGCAGGTGGCATGGGGAATAAGGCTCAGGAGCTGTTCGGGCAGGCAGGCATCAAAGTTGTCACCGGAGCACCAACCGAAACACCTGAAAAATTAGTTGCGGATTATTTGGCAAATGCCCTTGTTACAGGGGCAAATGTTTGTGGTCACGACCCTGACTCACCGTGTAACCATTGAAAGGTTCGGAAGATATTTTTTTTAGAGTCAATTTTCTTATTGATAGAAATAAGAAAGTTACCCTACAAGAAAATGGTTGGTTATCTTGTTTATGCAATGGTAGATATCCTCGTCACTGCCGTAAATATCAATAACATCTTTGTGGTTGATGAGCTTCTCAATTATGAATGCTGTAAGATAGAGCGAAACGATATTGGGACTTTGGACAATTGTTCTGAATGGGGCAATCTGAAAATCAATATCAAAATCTTCAGCTTTGCAAAGTTTATCAACGCATTTTGCAATCTGCTCCTGTATCGCATTTTTGCTTACAGTTTCAATGAGCCCATCTTCCACAAGTTTCATGGAGACTTTATTGCTGAACACATCCATATTGTCCCTGATAACATGGATGGATCTATGTCGTTCTCTCTCTTTGGATGACTCAATTTTAGACAACAATGAAGCCTCTCTGTTTCCAACATGAAATGTTTTGCCCATAAAATCTGTCCTTGAAATAATATTTAAAAAAAACTTTAAGTTCAAAAAGGTTAAGTTCAACTAATGGTGTGATTATAAGCGTAAACAACAGGTTGTTTCAAGATAAAAATTGTTTAAATTCAATAATTATCCTCTTAATATGACCAATCTTTATCGCTGCTCTTATCATTGGTCACTGTTTGTCTGCTCAATAATTATCTGAGGTCTGTTTTTCCCACTGAATCTGTTCATTTTTACCCGAAAAGCGATTCTGTTAAAGCTGTCAGGAAGGAGGGCAGTCTCATCTTGCTCCTGGATT
>CAXNND010000105.1:0-6502 GCA_964203105.1 Desulfamplus sp. | reverse complement strand
AGTTCCAGTGCCTTGAGAACTTCAACACCGTTAGCAACAGCATCTGCACGCATCCCAAGTGAGTCGAGAATCGACATTGCCACCTGCTGGTTGATGTTGTTGTCCTCAACCAGAAGTATGTGCATCTTGACACGCTGCATCTCTCTGATAATGTGGCGGGTAATGATTGCTTTGGTTTGCTGCTCCCCTGATATCTTACTGTTATTACATTCTATATGTTCTGATATCACTGATATCCGGTCAGATAGGACTCTGGTCAGACAACCAAATATATCTGAGACCCGAGCAGGTTTTGGCAGATAGGCAGCACATCCTATCTCTTCCATACGCTTTGCATCCCCACGCATACCAAGGGAGGTCATCATTATCAGGGGAATATCCATAAACTTGTCTTTGGCTCTTATTGCCTTGCACAGCTCAATCCCGTCCATTCCAGGCATCTGCATATCAAGAATGGCAACCTGAAACGGCTCTCCCTCGTCCACTGCAATATAAAGTGCAAGCAGTGCACTACCGCCATCAGGGGCGACATCCACCTTCATACCCCATGCCCTGAGCTGGGAGGTGATTATCTCACGATTGGTCTCATTGTCATCCACCACCAGAATCCTTATCCCTTTCAGGCTGTCTATACTGTCATGGGGAATCCTGACCTGGATATTGTCCTGTGGCTGTTTTTTTAAGTTTACGGTAAACCAGAATTCAGAACCTATACCCTTTACGCTCTCCACACCGATTTCTCCACCCATCAACTGGGCAAGTTGCTTTGATATTGCCAAACCAAGTCCTGTCCCACCATACCTGCGTGTGGTTGAAGAGTCCTCCTGGGTGAACTTATCGAACAGTAGAGCCTTTTTATCCCATGCAATGCCAATACCTGTATCCTTGACTGAAAAACGTATTATGGCAGAATCTTCAGTTTGAGAAATCAAGGTTACTTGAACAGAAATCTCGCCTCTTGATGTAAACTTGACAGCATTTCCGACAAGATTGAGCAGCACCTGACGCAGACGTCCTGGATCACCCTGTAGAAATAGCGGTACTGCAGGTTCTGTATAACATATAAATTCCAGCCCCTTTTGATGGATACGTGGTGCCATGAGCGAGGCAAAATCATCAAGAAACGAGACAAGATCAAAGTCTAATATCTCAAGTTCAAATTTGCCGGCTTCAATTTTTGAAAAATCAAGTATATCGTTTATAATTGCCAGCAGGGCTTTTCCGCTTGTTTGAATGGTCTCTGCATACTTTTGCTGCTCCTTGTCAAGTTCTGTCTGAAGAAGAAGGGCTGTCATGCCTATAACTCCATTCATCGGGGTGCGTATTTCATGACTCATGTTTGCCAAAAATTCGCTTTTGGCAATATTTGCAACATCAGCCCTGGCTGCCATGTCATTGGCAAGTTCAGTCTGCTCTTCAAGATTACGATTGAGTTGATCTGTTGCATCCTTTGATCTCTGCACCTCCATGAAGGCTGTTACCAATTGTTGTTTAACTACGCTTGTGATTGACCAGATCAAAAACAGGATAGCTGTAAAAAGCAGAACCTCCAGTCCAAGATCAAGAAATAGATTACGAAGTCTGAAATTGACTCCAGAGGTTATCTCCTGAATCACAACCATATATGAGACATGATTTCCACCTACATCAGGCAGGTGGTTTATTCCGCAGTAGAATATTCTGTCATCCTGCACAGCCTTGAAGAACTCCCCTCTCATATCCCTTGTTTTTTCACCCAAATCATCCTTATGCTCGCGTCCAAGCCAGCGACGCAGCTCATCAGGGATGTTCTCAATAGTTTGGTGAGCTATCACCAAATCAGGATAGGTATCCCATTTCCCTTCAAATCCAAACACCTTTTGTCCGGCTTCAAATTTTTCCCGAGTGGTGTATTGCTTCTGTATGACCGTGATTATATCAAGCTTCTTCTCTCTGGCTATTTTTTCGGACAAATGCTCAATTTCCATCCCCAACTCCACATAACCAGTTATTTTCCCATCTGATTTTAATGGTCTTACATATCTCAGGGTGAATGTTCCAAGTTTGCCAAGCTCTATACCCCATGAGTCCTTACCAGTCTGCTCTGCTGCAAGCAGGGTTAAACGGGTAACAGTGTCCCCTCGCAACTCAGGCTTATATGTCCGCAAAAAGATTGTTCTGTCAGTGGATATAAAGTAGTAGTGTGTAATTTTGTACTCCTGTTTCAGCCATTTGGACGCAGGTTGTGCCAATGCGGTTAATGCCTCAAAATTCCTGTCATTCCAGGCTCTCTGAATTGCGGGATCACTTGTAATATGATCAATTTGTGCCCCGAGAAATTCAACCTCTGAGGCAATGTTCCTATTCCATGACTCTTTGGCTTCTTCTGTTATTCTGAGAATTTCAACTCGTCCATTTTCATTGAACTGCCGATAGGCATACATCCCATAACATACAAATCCACCCAGCAAGGCAACTACAGAAGGGGCAATGATCCAGCTTCTGAAGTTCATCAGAACAGATCTTATGCTCCGTCTTCTCCACAATATAGTGACCAGTGCCGCCCACATAATCAGGGTGATTGTAAGTGCTACAAGAAAAGGTTCTTTGTTAAACGGGCTGATATGGACAACCCAATCATCGGCTAAAATATCCACACCCACAACCATTATGACATCACCAGTGACCGGATCAAACACAGGAGCCAATGCAGAGATAAAGGTTCCGTATTCATCAGTTGCGGGTCCAATGGCAAATGGTTTACCTGATCTGAATATCTCATAATCTTTAGGTCCTGGATCTTTGTAGATTGTACCCGGGGGGCTTGCCATAGGGTCATCTTCCGGGTAATTCTCAGGTCCGAACAGAAGTTTATCCTTTCGCAATGCAAGGGTGTAAATACCTCTTTGAGGGAACTGTTTACCCGCGTTGCTCAACTGTTTTCGGAGGTGTTCAAACGCAGGAGTTCCCTTGTCAGCAAGGGTGAAAGAGAGAGCTTGAACCAATTGAGGGTTAATGTTCTGGGCAATATCTTCTACATAGCTTATCAGGGTATTACGCATTACAGAATCCTGACTCTTTTCCTGCAGGTCAGCAGCCCAGAACCACCATCCAAGGATAAGAATCCCCATTAACGCTGCAACCAATCCCCACAACCACAGGTGGGTCTTTTTATATTTTTTGGATATTGTTTTATACATTATTAATAGCCCTATAATTAACAACCCTGCTGTAAGGGGCAGGGTATCTGTAAAAGAAATTTTTCATCTGCGTATATTCTTGCATACAACAATAAACAAAACAGGTTGGAATAGTCAATAGTGTTAGGCTCTACGGTATGCAGTTTTTTAAAACCGGCCGGTCTTTGAAACTCTCTTATCTGAAAAAAACTTTGACTTTAATTTTCTGTTAAACTACTTTCTGCATTTATCATCGTTTCGGCTATTCTTGGAAAAGATAAGGATTCATTAAAATTAGTTACTATTAAAATTAGTTACTATTAAAATTAGTTACTATTTTTGACCATTTTGGATATAGAGGAATATGCCTATGAAAGCACTTGTTGTAGATGATGTTCTGTCAAATCGTCTTACATTAAAAGGATTATTAGAAGACAATGGTTTTATTACCTATGTAGCTGAAAACGGACTTAAAGGTGTGGAGCTTTTCAAGAGCATAAATCCGGATATTGTCCTTATGGATATAATGATGCCGGTCATGGATGGCTATGAGGCGACACGATTGATCAAGGATTACGCAGGAGAGCATTTTGTTCCGGTAATAGTATTAACCGTCCTCAATGAGCCGGAAGATATGGCTCAGGCAATTGATTGTGGTGCAGATGATTTTATAAGCAAACCTGTCCACGGTCTGATATTAAAGAGCAAGCTGATTGCAATGGAGCGGTTAAGGCAGCTCTATCACAACCAGAATATCCAGAATCTAAAACTTAAAGCGGCAATTGAGGAGATTGAGAGGGCAAAGCAGCAACTGGAGATATATTCAGGCGATCTTGAGGTATTCAACAGTAAAATGAGGCAGGAGCATGATGCTGCTTCAAACCTGTTCCAGAAGGTGATTCAACTCAATGAGCAAAAATGTGTAAATGTCCAACATATCATTCTTCCGCTGGAAACATTTTCAGGCGATATTGTTCTGTCAAGAGCAAAGCCTTCCGGTGGTTTTTATATCCTTCTCGGAGATTTTGCAGGTCATGGGCTTTTGGCTGCCATTGGTGCTATACCGGTTTCAGAGCTGTTCAACAGCATGGCAGATAGAGATGAGCCAATAAGCAATTTTATCCCCGAGATAAACATCAAGTTGAAGCAGTTGCTTCCAGCCTCTGTCTTTCTTTGTGCCTGTATTGTAGAGTTGAGTTTTGATCAACGATCAATTTCTGTATGGAACGGCGGTGTTCCTGGTGTGCTGATTGTCGGAAAAAACGGTTGCATAAAACATAAAATCACATCCAGTAACCTGCCGTTGGGCATCCTGCCAAATGATCGGATTTCATGCAATCTTGAAAGCGTCTCTTTTGACCCTGAAGATCATATTTACATGTTTTCAGACGGTGTCACAGAAGTTTTTAACTCTGACAACGAGATGTATGGTCAGGATCGTCTTGAAAATAATTTTTATCGGGATGGTCAATGTGATTCAGAGTATTCCCCTGATAGAATTCTTGATAAGATACGGAACAATATTAATGCTTTCGGCGGTAAGATAGGTCAGAGAGATGATGTTACAATGGTCCAGGTCAAGTGTTCCCCTGAATGTCAGATATAATGGGCAAAATATTATTATCAGAGGTTTAATAACAGATTGCTTAAGAAATTTTTAGAATCACTGTCAGATAAAATTGTACTTTCTGATGATAACAGACAAAAAATTGTAAAGACATATCACAATGACAGGATAAATTTCACAGAAGCCCTTATTGGTTCTGGCATCATGGATGAGGAGCTTATCCTTAAAGCCATGGGTGATATCTACTCAATGCCTTTTGTGCACAGGGTTAATAGTGATGCTGCTATCAAGAATAATCTCTATAACAGCACATCAACTCTGTCCACCTCTAAACAGTCTTTTACAAAATATCTGATTGAACAGGGTTTTACGGAAAATATATCAATCCATTTTCTTAAAAAATACTGTATGGTGCCAGCACTAATTGACAGGGATGATAGTGGTAAAGCATTAATAGATAAGCAGAATAGCAGTAAAGTATTAAAAGATAGTCATGAAGATACATTCTCTATAGTTATTGCCATTAACAACCCTTGTGATCTCTCTCCTGCCGATGATATTGCAGCATTTTTGAACATTTCCGAATATGAGACTGTCCTTGCCCCCCGTTCTGAAATACTCTCTGCCATCAACCATATTTACAATCAAACCACAGAAAGTGCCCGTCAGCTTGTTGAAAATATGGAGGAGAACGGCACAACCATCATCAAGGCAATCGAAGAGACCTCAGACCTTCTTGACGATACGAGTGACGCACCTGTAATCAGGCTGGTAAATCACATAATATCACAGTCTGTTAAGGCAAATGCCAGCGATATCCATATTGAGCCATTTCAGGATACAATCAAGATAAGGTATCGTATTGATGGCATTTTATACGATCTGCTTGAGCCACCCAAATGGATTCAGTCTGCGTTAGTCTCTCGAATCAAGGTTATGGCAGACATGAACATTGCAGAAAAGAGGATGCCGCAGGATGGCAGGCTTGAGGTGAGAATGGGTCAGCAAAAAATTGATATCCGTATCTCTACAGTCCCGACATCCTATGGCGAGCGTCTTGTGATGCGTCTTCTCAACAAATCTGGCACTTTGCTTGAGTTATCACAATCAGGCATATCACCCTCCCATTTAGAGATTTTCAACCGTCTTATAACACTTAACAACGGCATTGTGCTTGTCACCGGACCCACTGGAAGCGGAAAAACCACCACACTTTATGCAGCTCTGTCGATCATAAACTCACCTGACAAGAACATCATAACTATTGAAGACCCTGTAGAATACAACCTAAAGGGTATTGGGCAGATTCAGGTAAACCGTAAAATCGGAATGACCTTTGCAAGCGGTCTTCGCTCTATTGTCCGGCAGGACCCTGATGTAATTCTTGTTGGAGAGATAAGGGATCTTGAAACCGCTGAGATTGCCATACAATCTGCCCTGACAGGACATCTTGTCTTTTCAACGCTCCATACAAATGACTCTCCCGGGGCAGTTACAAGGCTTGTTGATCTTGGAGTTGAACCATACCTTATAACATCATCGGTCAAGGCAATTGCAGCCCAGAGATTGGTGCGGGTATTGTGTCCCCATTGTAAATCTGGCTATCTGCCGGATGCCGGAGAGTGTAATCTTTTGAATATCAGTGAAAATGGTGTAGATATGCACGGCAGTTACGCTCTGCAAAATTATGAAAAAGCCAAATCTTCTTTGCTGAATGGACGACAACAGATATTTAGACCCAAAGGCTGTTCTCAATGCTTTGGCACAGGATACGCAG
>CAXNND010000104.1:0-6505 GCA_964203105.1 Desulfamplus sp. | reverse complement strand
ATCCTCTGTTCAACCATATAATTTCAAAACCTTTTATTTAGCCGTATAATTATAAAAATTGCCCAACTCCATAAATCCTGATGAGATGGGTTTAAAAGCCCTTAGCCCGAAACCTTTTTAGCCAGCTCCAATGTGGTCAGCCGCTCCTTTGCAAGACGTGTCCAGATAGAGTCATCCTCAGTGGCTGCTACCTTTTCAAAAGCCTCCTTTGCCTTTTCAAGGGCGTTCGCCTTCTGGTAGGCATCACCAAGCATAAAGACAATATCAACAGAGCTGTAACCCGCAGTGTCAGATATCTTCAATGCCATGAGAAATGCTTCCGCCGCTTTTATAAATGATTTTTGCTCTAAATATGATTTACCAAGAGATTTATAGGCAGTGGAGATCAGAGCATAATTCTTGCCGGTTGCCGAGACATACTCTGTCACAGCTTTTTCAAACAGCTCGGAAACTTTCTTCCACTCGTTCAGTTTTTGATAAACTTCAGCTTCACGGGTCAGGAGATTGCCCTTTTCAACTCTGTCCTTGCTTGATTCATAGCCACTCCTGAAATTTTTTGCGGCTTTGGTAAACTCTCCCTTGTCAAAAAGGATGTTGCCTATACGCAGATACGCCTCAACTTTCCTTCCTGCTTCAACTCGATCTGTATATGCTTTAAACACATTCAGTGCATCATTTTTTCTGCCAGACTCATCCATGGCAACCCCAAGTCCAAACAGAAGCTCGACAGGTCTTTCATTCTGTCTGTATTGCTTGTAGGACTCCATCAACTGGTTAAATGCCTGTTCATAAAGATGTGCATTAAGATAGGAGAGTCCTGTAGTTAAAAAAATCTCTTTGCTCTCCAACCTGTCGAGAAGCACCTTTGCCCCTTCGTAAGTCTTTAATACTTCAGGGTAATCACCTGACTTTAGTTTATCCTTGAAAAGAGACTCATAGGCACTCTGCATAAGTTTCACAGCGTCATATCTTAATCCGGTTGGATGGGTTGCAAGGAGATTTTCAATCTCCTGTATGCACTTTTCATATTCACCGTTTTTATTGTAGAGTTCTGCAAGACGCATCATTGCCACCTTGGAGAGTCTGTGATCCGAGAAATCTTTTTTTACCATATTATAAATTTCTTCAATCTTTGCTCTCTCCTTCATACAGAGAGCAAGCCCCATTGCACTGCCAAGAAACCCTTCACTACCTGGAAATTTATCCATCACAAACTGATAAACCACTTTTGCCCGATCCAGGTTCTTTTCATAGAAATAGGTATCCCCAACTTTTGTCATTACAACATCTTTATCCTTAATATCAGGGAAGAGATTGTAAACTTTGGTTAAATTCTCCCTCGCAGGAGTGCTGTTTTGGAGGGCATATTCAGCCTCACCAAGGCTGCGTAGAACGTCGGGTGTATCATATACAATTTCTGGATTGCTAAGCACAAGATATGTAAGAATATCCCTGCACTCAATATAGTGGAGTTTTTTAAACAGGGCTTTGCCAAGCCCGACACCGGCATCAACAGCATAAACACTCTTTGGGTGGTTGTTAAATACCTCCTTGTAGTTTTCAATTGCCATGTCATTGTACTCCTTGTCAGTATCTCCCTTTTCATTGTAAATATTGGCAAGATGATAAATTACCTCTGGTATGCCGGAATAGGATTTATAGCGATCCATGATGATTGTAAAATGTCCTTCTGAAGCAGCACTGTTATCCAGTTTATCGTATATAAGACCCAAAGATGCGTGGGCAAACGGTGCAAGCTCCGATGATGGCCAGTTGACAAGAAGGTTATGAAAAAGAGACTCTGCCTTGAATAGCCTCTCAAAATCTTCTCTTGTAAACAGAGTCAACCTGCCACTCTGAATGGATTGATAAAAGGCATAGGCTTTAAGGTAATCAGCCTTTTCAATGCACTCTTTACCACCTTTTTCAAGATACGAGTTGAGCAGATCAAAGGCATTTTGCCATTGTGACTGTTTGATGAGAATGTGGGCTTTTTTAAGCTCGTTGTCATTGCAAGAGCCTAAATCTGCCACTGCAACTATATCTGTAATATCACCGGCTATGTCTGATAACCTATTTTTCCTTGTACCATAAACCTTTTGCCCGCCCGCATCCTTTAATGGTTCGCTTTTGGTTTTAACAGGGTCCGCTTTAGGGGCTGATCCATCCGGTTTACTCTTCATGATCTCAGAATTATTAGATTTATTTGTGTCAGAAGTTGATTCAATACTCTGAGGTTCTGTAGCAGGAGAGGCGGGAGATTTTATTTTTTTTGACAGAGTGGAAGGTTGATTAGCTCTCTTTTTTCCGGATTTATTTTTTTCCGGTGATGGTTGATTTAATTCGTTTTTTTCTCCTTTAGGGATATCTGTTTTTGTTGGCTTGCCTGATTTGGGTTTTAGATTGCTCTCAGATGAATTTAATTTAACGGTAAGATTTAAACCGCTCTTATCCCAACTATGTGAGATCGATTTAAAAGGGAGTTTTCCTGTTACCACAATTGCAAGCACATCTCCTGGAAGTTCATCAACCTCTATTTTAGCAATAAAATTGCCTGATTTATACGAGGTGGAAATCCCTTTTGCCGGAAGGATATTTTTCAGGGCAATGAGCACTTCTTTCTCATCCACCATAATAACCTTACCTGTAATCCTTTCTGTCACATGGATCCTTATCTCTGACTTTCCATCTTCTGCAAATATACCTTTGAGTTGAGCAGTCTTTGCAACAGCGGGTTCTACCTGACAGAACATGCAGAATAAAAGTAATATTATCAATGCCATGAAGATTGAAAGATGGCTTATGGACGTGCGTAAAATATCGAATCTTTTTCTTGTTGTTTCCATATCAACCCACATATAAAAATTGAATCTTCTCTTACTGTTTCTATATTGACCAAATATATTAAGCGTATATTCTATGAATAGATGCAATATATATGCCTCTCAAATGCCAGAAGCCAACTCGATCCGCAAGTTCTCTGATATCTCCTGCTGTTGTGGCTGCTTTAGATTGAGTTGATTAACAGACATGGTTACGACAAATAAAAATCTTGAAACGGAAAAGAAATTTGCAACCGGAAAAGGATGGAGAGAAGAGAAAAGGGGAGTAAGTTTGTAAGCAGATTACAGAAATAGAAACTCCTGCTCCTGCTCAATATTCATCTTTTTAATTTTTTCCACAAGGGTAGTACGATTCATTTTTAACAGTTCTGCTGCTCTTGCCTTTACCCAGTGGGTCTGTTCAAGGGCATAAAGAATAAGACTCCTCTGATACTCCTCTACCGCTTCATTGAAACCGATACCATTTTGAAAAACACCGGACACAGATGTTGAGTTGACAGCTATAGGCTTACTTGAAATATACTCGGGCAGATCGAATGGCACGACCACATCTGTCTCAACCATAACAGAGAGTCTCTCAACAAGATTCTCAAGCTCCCTTATATTGCCTGGCCAACTGTAGCTGCTGAGGATAGATATAGTCTCATCTGAAAAGGTCTTCTTGGTGTAGCCATTCATCCTCTGTATAATTTTCTCCTCAAAATGGTCAATCAGAACCGGCAGATCATCAATACGATCTCTGAGTGGCGGCACCTTGAGCGGGATAACATTGAGCCTGTAGAAAAGATCCTCACGAAATGTTCCCTGTGCAATGGATGCCGCAAGGTCTTTATTGGTTGCAGAGAGGATTCTGACATCAATACTGGTTGTTGTTATACCCCCTACCCTCTCGATTTTACGCTCCTGCAAGGCTCTGAGCAGCTTAACCTGGAGATCCGGACTCATGTCACCAATCTCGTCAAGAAACACTGTTCCCTTATCTGCAAGTTCAAACTTTCCAGCTCTTGCCCTGTGAGCACCGGTAAAAGAACCTTTCTCATGTCCAAACAGCTCACTTTCAAGCAGTTCACCTGGAATAGCACCGCAATTGATCACAACCATAGGTTCTCTGTTTCTATAACTGTTATTGTGTATAGCCCTGGCAACCAGCTCTTTTCCGGTTCCGCTCTCACCTGTAATCAGAACAGACGCGTCAGAAAGAGAAACCTTTCTGATAGTATTGAGTACCTGCTTGACAGCATCGCTTTTTCCGGCAATCTCATGACAGTAGAATGTCTTTGTAGATGATTTAACGTCCATAGTTTTAGGAGACACCTATTACCAACCGTTCACTTTAAGTGGTTGTACATATTATAAAATTCTTGTAATATGTATTATATATAATCGTAACAAACTTTTTACTTCAATATCTTCTTTAATTTCTCCGAGATAGCTTCAGCAGTAAAAGGTTTCACAACATAATTTGAGACTCCTGCCTGGACTGCCTCAATAACATTTTGTTTTTGTGCCTCTGCAGTTACCATCAAAAAGGGAGTTTTTGCATATTTCTTATTCCCTCTGACCCATTTTAAAAGTTCAAGACCCGTCATTCTTGGCATATTCCAGTCAGAAATAACAAGGTCAATATCATTTTTTTCAAGAGTATCTATTGCGGTGGTGCCATCGTCAGCTTCCAGAAGATTTTTAAAACCAAGCTGTTTTAAAATATTTTTTAAAATTCTCCGCATGGTTGCAAAATCGTCCACAATCAAAACTTTGATGGATGTATTCATGGGTTAAAACCTCCTTAATCTCTTATCAGGAACGTATCTGCAGATCGCCATTGATTTTTTTGGTCATTCATAAACAGAATATCTATCTTTCAAAACAGACCTCTATGGTGAAATCACCATTATCAGTATAAAATGGAATGGCAATTCTCGGACCGTTTGTGTAATGGGTTATACTGTGAGATTTGCCCATTATAACAGAAGGAATTGCTGCCTTGAAAACCCTGCCAATCTCTTCAAGCTCTCGTCTGGCCTGACCTGATACCATATTTGTCAGTTCGCCTACAGCATCTGCAATATCTTCGTTGAGATGAACCATCTTCTCTCCAAGCATATTTGAAACAATGGACAAAATACATCTTTCCTGAAAAGTGACAGATATCGTTCCATTTGCAACTCCAGTTAGTCCGATAACTCCAGTAACATCTCCCTTTGCCACATTATCCCTTTTCAGATATGGCTTTCCAGGCTTGACTGTCATAAAAGCCATTGTTTCAAGAACATGCAGTGTGGCGTTAATAAAAGGGTTAATTAACTTAACATCCATTGTTCATTACCCCGATTTGTCTGAGTTTCAGTCACTCTCTGGACTGTTATACTGCACAATATTTTTTAAATATGTATAGGTATCAAGATCCATTGCCTCAAATACAATGCCCATTCCATTTTCATCAACTCTTGCAACCTTTCCATGTATCAGCAACTCAGGTATATCGGTTCCGCTGGATAGTATAATTTTTACCTTACACTCCATCCCAGGTGAGAGCATGTTCTGGGTTTTTACAAAAAGTCCTTTTAAACTTAAGTCTTTTGATGATCCTGTAACATCAACTTCATTATCGGTTTCATTATCACTGTATATCACAATAATGCGAGTTGAAAATGGCACTCGTGTATAATGTCGTCGTCCTGTATTTTGAATTGCGGTCATGGGAAAAAACCTTTTCTTCTCTGGCATGTTTTATCTTCAGGCATCATGTGGCCATACATCATCAAAAATAGTCAGGAATGCCTCAACGACCTCAGGGTCAAATTGGCTACCTGAAGATTCTTTTATGATGGAGACAACCTTCTCCTTATCCATTTTCTTCCGGTAAGCCCTGTCTGATGACATGGCATCAAAGGCATCTGAGACTGAAAGTATCCTTGCAAGTCTGTTAATCTCATAACCTTGCAAGCCATCAGGGTAGCCATTACCGTTAAAATATTCATGGTGATGCCTTATAATATCCTGCTCTCTGTCCCATAATCCGAGCTTGCTCACAATCTCTGCACCAATTGCCGGATGCTCTTTTATCTTTTCAAACTCTTCATCTGTAAGTCTGCCTGGTTTTAAAAGGATATCATCTCTGATACCAATTTTACCTATATCATGGAGCTGTCCCGCAAAGCTTAGGATATCCAGCTCCTCTTCAGAACACCCCATTGTTTTCCCTAAAATATACGATACGTCAGCCACACGGGTTGAATGTTTTCGAGTGTATGAATCTCTGGCCTCAAGTGCAGCAACAAAAGCATAGAGTGTAGAGAAAAGGTTGTCATAAATATTTTCATAAAGTGCTATGTTTTCAATGGCTGCGGCTGCTTTCTGGGCAAGAAAGCTCATGTAATAGATATCTTTATCTGTAAAGTGCTTTGCCTGGTCTATTTCTTTGTGAGCTATCGCAGATGCTGTCACAACGCCAAACGGTTTTTCCCTGATTTTGACAGGCACAACCATGAAAGATTGTATCTGTTCTGTCAAACCCGCAACACCACAGTTTCTTGAAATCAGACATGGCTTGTCATCTGCAATAACATCTAAAAAAAAATTGCCAAGTTCAGGTGAAACTCCTTCATGTACAGTATGATCCATATCTGTGCTTGCTATGGGAACAAAAGAGGAGTCATGTC
>CAXNND010000103.1:0-6533 GCA_964203105.1 Desulfamplus sp. | reverse complement strand
ATTTTCTTTTTTTCATTTTATGTCCGCCATATTTGTGATTTTCTTTTTTGAGTTAGGGAACTAATCTCCTGGTCAGCCATTCTTGTCAATCCACAACATATCTCAAATCAGTTGCCGTGACCCAATCGTCAGGAGCGTCCATCATCTTGCCCGGGTTCAATATGTTGTTAGGATCAAAGGCGTGTTTGATCTTTCTGAGCAAATCCAAAGAGTCAGCCTTCTCTGTCTTGAATGCACCTGCCTTTGAAAGACCAATTCCGTGTTCTGCCGAGGTTGTGCCATTGACCGAGCGGACATACTCATATATTTCAGCCACAGCTTTTCTTGCAGATTCCCACTGATCCTGATGGCTTGTCTCCATAAGAATCTTGGTGTGCATACACCCTGAACCACAATGTCCATAAGCGGTCATTATGATGTTGTTCCGTGTTGCCACATCATGGATTTTTCTGGCTGTTTCTGCCATTTTTGAATAGGGAACAGCCATATCATCGGCAAGGGATGTGCTGGCGTGGAGTTCACTGAATTTGGAGAGAGCCGGAAATAGCTTTTTTCGCCCCATGAAAATCTTTGCACGCTCCTTTGCATCATAGCTGCTTTGAAGACCTGTACCGTTATTTTTTGCACAAAACTCCTTCATTGCATTGATCTCGTAATCAACAGCCTCCCTTACCATACCGTCAGACTCATACAGCAGCACTGCCTCAACATCAGGAAGACCTAAGTTCATGGTTTTGTTGACCGCCTTGATGGCAACATTGTCAATCAGTTCAAGCATTGACGGGACTATTCCACCAGCCATGATATCTGATATGGCATTTCCTGCATCTTCAAGCCTGTCAAAGTTTGCCAGTCCAAGGCATCTGAATTTTGGAATCGGGACAAACTTCAGGGTTGCCTCAACAACAACCCCAAGGGTGCCTTCTGATCCAACAATAAGTTTATGGAGCTGATACCCTGTTGCCTCAACCCTTGTTCTTGTTCCAAGAGTAAGGAGTTGTCCACCTGGCAGCACAACCTTCATACCAAGAACCGATTCCCGTGTTGCACCGTATTTAACGGATCTTACACCGCTTGCATTGTTTCCGATCTCTCCTCCGATTGTGGCTGTTCTGCTTGATGCCGGTGTCGGGGGGTAAAATACCCCGTGAGGTTTAAGGGCAAGGTTGAGATCATCATCCACAACACCAGGCTGAACCCTGCAATAGACATCAGGAGGGTTAATCTCAAGAATTTTGTTCATTCCCTTCATATCAAGAGTTATCCCTCCATGCAGCGGGACAGTCTGTCCGCACATTCCTGAACCTGAACCCCTTGTTATGACCGGAATCCGCTCATCATCTGCAAATTTCATAAGCCCCTGAACCTGCTCAGTATTTTCAGGTCTGACGATTACCCAGGGCAGTGCCCTGTGGACAGATGCATCTGACCCGTAAATAAACAGATCTGCCGGATTATCCTTGACATTGTGTTCACCGACAATCTCTTTCAGTCTGGGGATATCTATGCTTTTCATTACCCTTTCCTCATCATTGTTTTTTTATATTGACCATGCCCTTGACCTGTTGAAAAAATTGTCCGAAGCCTGAATATCAATTCACGCTCCAAAGGCATGACACTCCAAATAAGTATATATTCATAATCAGAAAAACTTTTACAGGTCAATTAAAAACATTGTTCAATAAAAGTTCAATCAAATATATCCACTAATATCAACCTCAGGCAGGTTTGATAACTTTTGAAAAATTGTCAAACCTTTAATTTTTACCCCATCTTTCTTGCTAAAAACAGCTATGGAATTTATGATGTCCGAACTGCAAAATAATTGATTGGATAATATATTGATTTTAATACAAAAAAGGAGATGTTATGAGTAATACAAGACACAGGATTATTTTTCAGCCGCATAACAGGGAGATTGAAGTTGAAGATGGTGAAAACCTTATTCGTGCTGCTATGGAGGCTGGTGTACATATAAACGCATCATGTGGTGGAGAAGGTGTCTGCGGTAAATGCAGAGTTATTCTGGAGAAAGGTGAGCTTGAAGGTGGAACAGAAAAGCTCTCTCCAGAAGACAGGGCAAAGGGCTACTATCTTGCATGTCTTTCAAAGGTAAAATCAGATTTGGTGGTGAGAATACCTGTTGAGTCAAATGTTGATGCAAGTGTTCTCAATCTTGCTGCCTCTCCGCGACACACGGCAAAGATAAAGGAGTTCAGGTTGGCGAGCATAAAAGAGCAGGGGCTTCTTATTCCGCCTGTTGTAAAGAGATACTTGGAGCTACCGGCACCGACTGCCCAGGATAATTTGGCAGATGTTACAAGGCTTCTTAACTTCCTTCAAATCAAGCATGATGAGCACCGTCTTGTTGTCGAGATTGATGTCATAAGGCAGATTCCCGATATTCTGCGAAAAGATAATTTCAAGGTTACCGCAACCATTATCAGACCGGTCAGGGAAGATGGCAAAAACCAGATTACACTCATTGAACCAGGAGATACCACAAACCGCAACTTTGCCATTGCAATGGATATCGGTACAACTACAATTTATGGTGAGGTGCTTGATCTCAACTCCGGTGAAATTCTTTCAAGTTACGGAGATTTCAACGGACAGATAAGCTATGGAGAAGATGTTATCTCAAGAATAGTTTTTGCGGAAAAAGAGGGTGGACTTGATATACTCCAGAAAAAGGTTGTTGAGACAATTAACCATGTTCTTGAACGAATCATCAGAAAAGCTGCTATCAGTAAAGATGAGGTTGCAACCATAACATTGGCAGGCAACTCCACCATGACACAGTTGCTGCTTGGCATCAATCCTCGATATATCCGCCGTGCCCCCTATGTACCTGCATCTATCCTATATCCTCCATTTAAAGCATCTGAAATAGGTCTTGATCTGGGCAGACACACAATTGCCCTGCTCTATCCCGGTGTTTCAAGCTATGTCGGGGGAGATATTGTGGCTGGAGTCATGGCAAGCGGACTCTATCAGAGCGACAAGTTGACCCTTTTCATGGATATTGGAACAAATGCCGAGATTGTTATTGGCAATAAGGATTGGCTCGCCTGCACCGCCTGTTCAGCAGGTCCGGCTTTTGAAGGGGGTGGCATCACATTTGGAATGAGGGCATCAAAAGGTGCTATTGAGGATTTTTCAATTGATCCGGTAACCTTTGAACCTATGATTATGACCAAAGGAAATGTGAGACCAAGGGGGATATGTGGCTCTGGTTTGATTAACATTGTTGCAATACTTTTTGAAAATGGGGTAATTAACAACAGGGGCAAATTCAATCTGGATCTTAAAACCGACCGTATAAGGCAAAAAGATGGAATCTGGGAATATGTGCTTGCATGGCAACCTGCAACCCAGATTGACAGGGATATCTCGATTTCAGAGCCGGATATTGACAACCTTATCAGGGCAAAAGGTGCGATGTATAGCGGTGCCATGACCCTGCTTGAAGAGGTTGGTATGCACATAAACGATATTGAGCAGATTATCCTTGCCGGTGGTTTTGGCAGCTATGTTGATCTTGCAAAGGCAATGACCATAGGACTTCTGCCTGAACTTGACCCTCAAAAGGTTGTATATCTTGGCAATGGATCGCTTTTAGGTGCCCAGATGAGTTCATATACAAACCTGTTCAGACGTAATGTTGTCGAGGTGGTCAAGATGATGACCAACTTTGAGCTTGCAGAGACCTCTTCCTACATGGATCACTATGTCAGTGCACTCTTTTTGCCCCACACCGAGATGAACTACTTTCCGAAACTCAAAGAGAGGATGGAGGCAAGAAGGGCTAAAAGTTTGATATAAAGGTCAGGCATCTCTGACTCCTACTCCAAGAGGAAAATTTAATGAACCGTAAAAATATCTGCATGTTTTTCACCGTATCTGTTGTGATAAGCATAGGTGGGCTGTATGGCTGGAGGACAGCGTTACAGGCAAAACAAAATTTTGGTACAGAGCTGCTGGGTCAGGCGACCATGGTTGCAGAAGGTATAAATATTGACAGGATAAACTCACTTACCGGGGCTGAAGCTGATCTTGCAAATCCCCAATATATGAGATTAAAGGATCAAATATCCGCCGTAAGGCAGCTTAATGCCAACTACCGCTTTATTGGTCTTTTAGGCAAACAAGATGATGGAAAAATATTCTTCTTCCTTGACAGCGAACCTCCTGAATCAAAAGACTACTCTCCTCCAATGCAGATATACGATGATGTGCCGAAAGGATGCAGAGGTGCATTTGATGGAGAAGGTGCTGTGGTTGAAGGTCCATACACTGACAAATGGGGAACCTGGATAGCAACTTTTATACCTATGATTGACTATCAGAGAGACAGGGCAGTTACCGCTGTTCTTTGGATAGCCATTGATGCCAGTATTTTGAACCGATTGTCTCTCCGTGCAGCAGCACCTTCGATACTTTTTTCCTTTGTATTGGTAACTGTTATATTGACGGGCAACAGACTGTTGACAAAACGATTCAAGGAAAGATCTAAAAAAAGCAGTCCATCAGGGCAGAGAGTCCACTACCCTTCACGCTGGACAGGACAGATGGAACCATGGCTGGTTGCCATAACCGGCATGGTCATCACCCTGTTTGTCGCTTATGTTGCCTATGAACATGATATCTACGACCGCAATCGATCCTTTAGGCAGCTTGCAGAAATCCGTACAAAGGCAGTTGCCGAAACACTCCAGCACATAAGGGATGTAGAACTTGAAAGTTTAGCACGTTACTGTGCAAGCAGTGACAATATAACCAGGTGGGAATTTCTGGATTTTACAACATATCTGACGAAAAATCCGGCTGTAAGGACATGGGGGTGGATTGTCCCTGTAGCCGATGAGTTCAAATCAACTTTTGAGAAAAAGGCACACGAGTCTGGACTAAAGGATTTTAAAATCTGGCAAAAGGATAATCAGGACAGACAAATACCTGCAACAGGCAGGAATTTTTACTATCCGCTTTTTCATGTTGCACCATATCGCAGCAATCAGGTTGCCCTTGGCTACGATATAGGTTCAGAAGCGATATGCAGATCCGCAATCCTTGAGGCAAAAAGCACAGGATTGCCGTCAGCCACCTCAAGCACCGCTCTGGCTCTCAATATAGAAAAAGAGAGAGGGATGATCATCTTAAGACCTGTGTTTGTCGGCAACAATCTCAAACAACTCTATGGATTTGCTCTATCCGTTCTGCAGATGGATACCATGCTGAGGATTGCATGTCCAGATAACTCATTGCACATGGAAGTTGGAGCTATATACAGTGACAGGATAAAAGGGGAGTTCATAGCAAGTTCTTGCGATACAAGAACCTTTTCAGAGGATAGTGAAAGATTCTCTTATAAAAAAATCCTATCCTACACTCGTTCAGTATTTGCTTTTGGCAAGGTATTTACCATAACTGCACATCCTGGAGAGACATTCATCCTTCAGAACAATAAATCGACTGAATGGCTGACAATTGTTGTAGGTATGATCCTAACTGCTGCACTCTTTGTAATAACAGCGGTGATAGTTCGTAACAGAGATGAGCTTGAAATGCGAGTCTTGGACAGGACAGCAGAACTCCATGAGAGTGAAACCGTACAGAGAGTCCTGCTTGACAGCCTTCCGTCAGGGGTGGTCATAATTGATGCCACGACCAAGGTTATTGAACGGATAAATGATTACGTTGCAAACATTTATGGTGATTCGGCAGATTCTCTCCTGGGTCAGGGCTGTCGATCTCTTTTCATTCCACCAACCCACGGAATTTGTCCTGTATGTGACCTGGGGGAAAAAATTGACAACGCTGAATTTGAGATATTCCGTGCAGATAGAAGCCGTCTTCCCATTCTGAAAACAGTCAAGTGGATTGAACTTAACGGCAAGAAAAAATTGCTTGAATGTTTTGTCGATATATCTGACCTTAAAAATGCTCAACAGAACCTTATAGAGACCAACCGCCAACTTGAAGAGTCAACCAAGCAAGCCAAAGAGCTGGCTATAAAAGCACAGATAGCAGACATTGCAAAAAGCGAGTTCCTTGCCAATATGAGCCATGAAATTCGCACCCCGATGAATGGAGTCATTGGCATGACAGGTCTTCTGCTTGACACTGAACTTGATAAAGAGCAGCGTAGATACGGTGAAATTGTAAGGTCAAGTGCTGAATCGCTTCTCACCATTATCAACGACATTCTTGATTTCTCAAAAATGGAGGCAAAAAAACTTGACATTGAGATGCTTGAGTTTGATTTGTCAGCAGTACTTGACGATTTTACCTCAACCATTGCCATACGTGCCCATGAAAAGGGACTTGAACTTGTCTGTGATACTGACCCTGATGTTCCGCTTATGTTAATTGGCGATCCTGGCAGATTACGCCAGATTCTCACCAATCTGACCGGAAATGCGATAAAGTTCACAAAAGAGGGTGAGGTGGCGGTTAGTGTTTCACTGATAAAAGATGCAGGTGCGAGTCCAGATTTAGATGCCCCGTCTCCTTCTGACAACACTGTTCTGCTA
>CAXNND010000102.1:0-6540 GCA_964203105.1 Desulfamplus sp. | reverse complement strand
AGAATGGCTACCTACCAGATTATTATATCCTGTTACAGCTTCCGAAGGTATGTTGGCACGTACCAGACAGTCATCAAGAAGAACCCTGAGGGCTGCTTCCGGCTCTCTGTTTACTATTCTTATTTTTTTATTGGCGAGATCACTAACATCACTTATATTTAATGGATTACCGTGTGCTACCATAAGTCCCTCTTCAAAAAGAGAAAAACCAACCACCCGTCCTTTAGAACCAGACAACATTTTGCAAGCCAATTCAGTGTTGGACTCATTTGAACCTGTGTTGTGCAGATGAATTCCGGCAAGGTGTGTATTGCCTGCTGACAATCGCTCCAGAGATCGATATGTAGATGCAAAACGCCAGCAAACCCGCGATTCCGCAGACGTTCGTGAGACATGGGAAGCCAGAAGGGAAAATGCTGGATCGCACCCCATGAGCAGCACATTTTTTTCTAAATATTCCTCATCATACAGAAGTTTTACCCGTTTACCGCAAGAAGAGAGCAGAGCATCTGCGGCATGGATTCCCCCATGATTTGCGGAAATACCATTCTCTAAAGGAAAGGCTATCAGTCTCTCTTTTATTTTTGCCAGTGTCACCCTTGTATTTGGTAATTTAATTTCCCTGTCATCAATAACCGTGGCTGGCAAATATTGAGTATCTTCAACAAAGTTAGAGTCAGCCTCATAAAAAATATCCTCTACCCTGCATCCTAAGCATTTTGCCAGTTTAAGGGCAACTCCGGTATTGGGCAGATACCGTCCTGTTTCCATATCATAGATAGCCTGACGTTTGATTCCAACCAATTCTGCAAGCTGAATCTGGGTTAGCCCCTTTTGTTTGCGAACCTGTTTCAGGTGACAACCCGCCGTATCATTTTTTATAGAGTCCATTTTTTTTACCATAATCATCATTTAATTTTTATGCAGTTCATTATAAAAATATATGTAGTTTTTAAAATACATATTGACTGATATAACATGGATAATGTAATATATCCAAATCAAAATATAATTTTAAAAGTACATATATTCAGAGATAATGGTGGAAATCAAGAATCAATTAAAACCATGTGCCATGAAGTAACGATAAATGGCAATAAAAAAAACAACTTGATAACTGATTGTTCAAAAGGAGATTAAAATGAAAAAAGCAGGAGTAGTTTATATGTTTACCAGTCTGGTTTGTATGGTTATCACATCACTTGCATTTGGAGGTTCAGCAAAGGAGGTTAGTGTGTCAAAAGAGATTACAGTATCAGCAGCAATAAGTCTTAAAAATGCCTTTGAGGAGATTGGCAAACTCTGTGAATCAAAATATGCAACAAAATGCATCTTTAATTTCGCTGGCTCAGGTGATCTTCTCAAACAGATTGCAGGTGGAGCACCAGTAGATGTTTTTGCATCTGCCGCAAAAAAGGATATGGATGAGGCGGATAAACAGGGGCTTACTGTTACTGGCACTCGTTCTGACTTTGCTTTGAACAGTGTTGTCCTGGTAGTTCCGGCTCAGGCAAGGACAGCTCTCAAATCCTTTGAAGGTCTGAATTCTGCAGATGTAAAAAAGATTGCCGTAGGAAATCCAAAGAGTGTTCCGGCAGGACGCTATGCAGAAGAGGTTTTTAATTTCTATAAAATATTGCCGTCTATAAAGGATAGATTGATATATACTGAAAACGTGCGTCAGGTTCTTGACTACGTTGCCCGTGGCGAAGTTGATGCAGGTGTTGTCTATGCCACTGATGCAGCCGTAAGGTCAAAAGAGGTAGTGGTCATTGCTACTGCACCTGAATCAACTCATAAACCGGTTGTTTATCCTGTCTCTGTAATAAAAGGATCGAAAAATGAGGTGGATGCAAAGGCTTTCATATCTTTAGTATTATCAGATGAAGGTCAGGCAATCCTCCATAAATACGGTTTTAAATCCAGCAAACAGTAATAAAAGACGACATTAAAACAATGATGTAACAGTAGTAAATATTTATGGAAAATTCGGTTATTTTTTCTGTCCGTCTATCACTGCAGGTGGCATTGTTATCAACGATTCTGATAATTGTGTCAGGGATACCTGTTGCCTACCTTCTTGCACGCAAGGATTTTAAAGGGCGGGAACTGCTTGATATGTTGTGCACACTTCCTCTGGTTCTTCCCCCCACAGTCACAGGCTACTATCTTGTTTTGGTGTTTGGCAGAAACGGGCTGATAGGCAGCTTTATTTATCAATGGACAGGGTGGAGTATCATGTTCACATGGTATGCGGCTGTTATTGCATCTTACGTGGTGGCACTCCCCCTGATGATAAAGACTGCAAGAGCTGCAATTGAATCTGTTAACAGAAATTTTGTAGAAGCATCCTATGCCCTTGGTCTTTCCGAGTTTGAAACAGTAGTATATGTGGTTATTCCACTTGCAAAGCGGGGTATTATTGCAGGTGTGGTGCTTTCATTTGCCCGTTCAATGGGAGAATTTGGTGCAACACTCATGCTGGCGGGTAATCTGCCTGGAAAAACAGATACAATGCCGATTGCAATCTATAGCCTGTCAGGAAGCGGTGAATGGACAAAAGCTCATCTGATGGTTGCCTTGATGACATTGATATCCGGTGTTTTTCTTTACATTGCAAACAGATACTCAAAAAAAAATATCTGAAGGAGTGGATATGTTTTTAAAAAAAGCCGGCAACCTAAAAAAATAGAATTTACAAATTCTGACTTAAAACCCGTCTCCAGTCAAAGAGCCAACCTCAATTACAATAACATTTTCTAAATAATAGAGATGAAGCAGGTTAAATCTTGCCTCAGCATAGAGAAGGTTAAAATCCCCAAGTCTTGTCAAGGTCATTGTTCCTGTAAGATAAAGCCTTCTGGCATCCTGATAATTACCATTTGAGAGAGATACTGTATCTTCCTGAAGAGCAATCCGCCTGTTTAAACTGTCAACTTCTCTATTTAGTTTGTTCAATGCACCTGAAACAGATTTTTCAGCCTGATGCAGCGTTGCCTCACGACTCTTTTTTTGTGCCCTTGCAGATGCAATATTAGCATCCACTGTTCCACCATCATAAAAATTCCACGTCAACTGGCTACCAACACTCCATGAAGCCTCAAGCTCATCAAACTTCTCCCCTCCATATTCAGTGGTACCAACAAGTGAGAGAGCAGGCTTTACCTCATCTTTTGCAAGAGCCAAATTTTTCTCTGCAATATTGAGCGACTGCCCTGCCCTTTTTATATCAATCTGCTGCTTCTCCTTGTAAAGAGTTTCAAGCCGTATCAATTTTTCGTTAATTTCACGAGGACGGACAAGACCACCTTCAGGAGTCAAAAGCGTTTGAGTCTTATCTGTGCTCTCACCAATCGTCAGATTAAAATCCACAAGAGATGTATGCAACTGACTCTCACCTGCACGAAGATCATCCTCTGCAACGTGAAGTTGAAGGTTTGCCTCTCTTACATCCAAATTGGTGACAATTCCAGCATCAAAAAGATCTGTGGCATCGATCAACTCGTCAGTTCGCTGTTTAACACGATCTTTTAGCACATTTATCCTTGCCTGATGGTAGAGAACTTCAAGAAAAGCATTCGATACCTGTTTGGCAAGATCGCGTCTCATTGAACGCTCCTCAATCTGTGCAAGCCCCATCAGGCTCTCTTTTAATACACGGCTCTGATTTATCCTGTCACCTGACCATAACAGTTTGCTTGCAGTCAATCCGGTTGTCATCTGGCGATCTGGAGTTGCCATAAAGATGCTCTCTTGGACAGTAGTCCCAAGTTCATAATATTTTACTGATGTATCTACTCTTGGCTTTGTAAAGGCATCAACCTTTTGAGCTTCTGCATCAAAATATTTGCGGCTCTCCTGAATCACCCTTGCCTGCTCAGAGGATGAAAGAGCTTTGGCAACTGACTCCTCAAGGGTTATTGCATAAACATGATCAGTAAAAAGGCAGCTCAAACCAGCAAGAGTAGCCATATAAAACATGTACTTGCAGATTGATATTGGTTGTGTGGTCATAATTTGTAATCGTATCCTACGATAATAATACTTTTAGTATAGAGTTAATTAAAGTGGATTAAGGGGTCAGTTTAACATTAAGTTTTTCAGCAATATCTTCAAGAGAATGCAGAGCCTGGGAAAACTCAAAGTTGTCTATCTGATCACCAAGCTGTTGCGTGGCTTTTCTAAACAGATAGTCACTATTAAGAATTAGTGTATTTCCAATAAAATCCTTGAAACTTAGAAAGCTTTCCAGTGCATTAGGATTACTGTTTTTAATAAAGTCATGAAGTTCTGTCAAAATAGGCTTAATCCTATCCAGATCAACATCAATGGAGATATCTATCTCGCTACTTTCTCCTTCTGTATCGATCTGCTCTAAGATTTTCAGAGACTCTAAAACACGCTGTAACTCTATATCAAAGTTTGATATCAGACTCTCAATAATCATATCGTGGTTAGCGGGCGTCTCATCAGCCCCTCCTGAACCTGAACTTTTATTCTCTGCATGTAAACTCTTTTGCTTTATAGCCTTTTCCAGTTGACCTGCCGCATCATAAAGAGCATTTGCAGAGACATTTCCTGCAATTCCCTTTACCGTATGAACCATAAGTTCAGCGGCAATCAAATCCCCTTTCTCAACTTCTGTATAGATATTCTTTGTAATAAAAGCATATTGTTCAACAAATCCTGCAAGAATATCTTTGAGCAACCGTCTGTTACCTCTAAGCCTTGATAAAGCTGCTTTAATATCAATGCCAGGCAATGTTTCAGCTAACCCATCTGATTCTGACAGTTTAACTAATTCAGGCAACCGGACTGCCCTGGGTGGTTCAATTTTCTCTTGAGCCAACTCCTGCTGTATTACTGGTTTAATCCATTGCACAAGGGATTTATAAACCTCACCTGGATCAATCGGCTTGCTCAGATAACCGTTCATGCCTGCTGCAATACACGCCTCTCGTGCTCCGGTCATGGCATGGGCAGTCATTGCAATGATTGGCAGATTCTTAAATTCCGGATTTGCCCTTATCAGAGCTGTAGATTCATAGCCTCCCATTACAGGCATCTGAATGTCCATGAGAACGAGATCATATTGATTACTGTTTATCCCTGATTGACTCCTGATTATCGCATCTACAGCCTCTTTACCGTTATTTGCGATCTCCACAACCACCCCCGCCTCCATCAACACTTCTGTGGCAACCTGCTGATTGAGGATATTATCTTCAACAAGAAGAACTCTTGCATTTTTGAGCATACCCATTTTTTTAACCATGTCAGTAGAAAGAGAAGAATGATCGGTATTTTGTCCCCTATCTGTATTTGATGTATCAGCTTCTACTCTTCCTCTGTCCCTATTTGGCGCATCAGATTTGGCTTCCCGCCCGAATACTTCCACTATTGTATTGAACATGAGCGAAACATTTACAGGTTTCATCAGAAAGGCTTTAATACCTGCTCTTTCCCCCTGCCTGACCACCTGCTCCCGACCAAATGCTGATATCATTATTATCAGAGGTATCTGTGCTAAACGGGGATTCTCACTTATCCTCTTTGAGGTCTCAATGCCATCTATTTCCGGCATCTTGTAGTCCATCAGCACTAAATCATAAGCCTTACCTTCAGCAGAGGATTTTTCAAGTTCATCTATAGCCTTTGGACCTGACTCAACTGTAGTAACGCTGAATCCAAAGGATTTGATCTGCTCTGCATATATAGCCAAAGCAGTTTTGTTGTCATCAACAATAAGCACCTTCAACCCTTTAATGTCTGTGCTAAGTCTATCTTCTCTTTGTTTTATAAGCGGTTTATAGTCAAAATCCGCTGTAAATGAGAATGTGCTTCCATTTCCAACTTTGCTCTGAACATTTATCGTTCCCCCCATCATCTCAACTAAACATTTGGATATTGTCAAGCCAAGCCCTGTTCCTCCAAACTGACGGGTTATAGAGCTGTCTGCCTGAGAGAATGCGGTGAAGAGTCGTCCAATCTGTTCGTCAGTTATACCAATACCTGTATCTGTAACTGAAAATCTGAGTTGGCATCTCTCACTATCTTTTTTAACAAGCTCGCTCTTTAGAAGAACATGACCCGAGTTGGTAAATTTTACCGCATTACTGCAAAGATTTATCATAACCTGACCTAAACGCAGCGGATCGCCTACCAATGAGAGAGGCACACCATTTTCTATGGTACTTATAAATTCGACATCCTTTTCAGCAGCTTTTAGAGAGACAATATTGGCAACACTCTCAATAACATCCTCAAGGTTGAAACAAACAGTCTCTATCTCCAATTTACCAGCCTCAATCTTGGAAAAATCGAGTATATCATTGATGAGTCCAAGCAGGGATTTGGCAGATGATTCCACTTTGGATATATAGTCATACTGTTTAGGGTTAAGTTCAGTTTTAAGTGCAAGTGCTGAGAATCCTATAACTGCATTCATTGGAGTTCGTATCTCGTGGCTCATATTGGCAAGAAATTCGTTTTTTGTCTTTGTGGCAGCCTCGGCAGCCTCCTTGGCAACCTTTAAATCTA
>CAXNND010000101.1:0-6578 GCA_964203105.1 Desulfamplus sp. | reverse complement strand
ATGAATATGACACCCTGGTTTCACAGAGGCGGACTCTATTCAGGAGGACCTAACCCTACCCTCTACGCTGGTGGTGAAATAGTAATATTACGAAACTTTGATCCGTCAACTGTTCTATCTCATGTTGAAAAATATGGTGTAACCTTTCTTATTGGTGCACCGGTAACTCTTAAAGCAATTCATGCAGTACAGTTAAATAAAAAGCATGATCTAAGCAAGCTCAAAGGCATCGTAACAATGGGTGCTCCACTTGAACGAAATGCCTGCATTGAATTTCAAAAGGTTCTGACACCTAACATTTTTAATGGATATGGTTCAACCGAGGCTTTCTGGAATACTTTCTTAAGACCCTATGACCTTCCCGGAATGGCAGGAACTGCTGGCAAATCCTGTACAGATGATGATATGGCAGTTGTCAATATTTATCCTGATCGTTTTGCAGAGCCATCCGACTTTGTAGCCAAGGATAATGCAACTGTAGGAGAGGTGATTATCAAGTCACCCGGCAAATGTGCCTATGATTATATTAATAAACCTGATGAGGCAGAGAAGAAATTTTACAAGGGGTGGGTTTACATTGGGGATCTTGCAACCTGGAATGAGGAGGAATTTGTAACTATTGTCGGTAGAAAAGACGACATGCTCATCTCGGGCGGCGAAAACATACAGCCTGCCCAGGTTGAAGAGGCGATAAATGAAAATCCCAAGGTTGCAGAGTGTGTAGTAACAGGAGTACCTGACGAAAAGTGGGGACAGGTTGTTGTTGCATATATTATCCCCAAGGACACATCCCTGACAGTCAGGGAACTTGATGAGTTCTGTAAACAGCACCCCATGCTGGCAAGATATAAAAGACCAAAATACTATAAATTTGTGGAAAAGGTGGATCTTACCGCTACCGGAAAGAAGATCCATTACAAGGCTAAATCCCGAGCTGAAGAGGATATGAAAAACGGAGCCTTTGAAAAAGTATAATAAGGAAATATCATGGTTATGGATGACTCCCTGACAGTTATGATGTGCCGTGCATTAGGAAAGAATATTGTTCGCAAAATGGTCGGATGAATTTCAGGGTTGCCCTTTTTTAAGGCAGGGCAACCCCTGCCACACATTGCTATAAAAAGTTACACACAAATAAATTGAGGAGAAAACAATGGCTTTCAAACTTTCAAAAGAACTTGAAATGTTGAAAAAGGATTCAAGAATATGCAAGAGGTTGTCATTGTAAGTGCAGTCAGAACACCGGTAGGCAGATACATGGGTATGTTTAAAAACATTGAAGCCTATGATCTTGCAGCCCTGGTACTTGATAAGGCTTTAGAGAGGGCGGGTATTGATCCAGAACAGGTGGATGAGGTTATAATGGGTCAATCCTATCAGAACGGAGAGTATGTCAATATTGCAAGGATGGCTCTGTTAAAGGCTGGCTGGTCAGAAAAGGTACCTGGTGTCACACTGGATAGACGCTGCTGTACCGGTCTGGATGTTGTTCGTTTTGCTGCCTCCATGATTCGCTCGGAAGAGGCGGAGATCATTGTAGCCGGTGGTGTTGAAAGCATGAGCAATGCGGAGTTCTATCTTCCTGGAAATATAAAATGGGGAGTGGGCGGAAGCAGGGGTATGCCAAAAGGTCATGGCGATATGGCTCTGTGGGGCATTCCCTTTTATGATCGGATACAGAGGGCAAGAGTGATGTCCCAGCCTGAAGAGAGGTACGGTATTCTTCCATCCATGATGGCATGGGCTGAAACAGGAGCAAGGGAGGAGTCTATCTCAAGGCTTGAATGTGACAAGTGGGCAGTCGGGAGTCACAAAAAGGCATCTGCTGCCATTGAAGCCGGGAGGTTTGATGACGAGATTATTCCTGTGACACTTGCCAACCCTTCAGGCAAGGGAGAGCCGATTATCATGGACAGGGATGAAAACCCGAGACCTGATACTACCCTTGAAAAACTGCAACGACTCAAACCTGTCATGGGTGGGGTCTGCACTGCAGGTAACTCATCTACAGAAAATGATGGTGCAGCAGCCGTCGTTGTCATGTCTGCTCAAAAAGCCAAAGAGCTTGGAATCAACCCCTTTGCAACTTTCAAAAGCTGTGCTGTTGCCGGTGAAGACCCCAAAAGAGCCTATAAAACCGTTCCTGCCGCTGTGGCTAAAGCCTTAAAAAAGGCTGATCTGACAATTGACAGGATGGATTTGATTGAGATTCAGGAGGCTTTCGCTGCCCAGGTGCTTGCTGATCTTAAGGAGATGGGTTTAGGAGAAGAGCATTACGACAGGATCAATGTAAATGGCTCAGGCATATCATTGGGACATCCGATTGCATGTACCGGCACCAGGGTTCTGGTAACACTGCTGCATGAGATGAGACGTCGCAATGCAAGATATGCCCTTGAAACGATATGTGGCGGTGGCGGGCTTGGTATCGCTGCTGTGCTTGAGAGAATATAGATAAGACTGTAAATCCAGGTTTGAAGGAGAAATATCATGGCATCATATAAAAATCTTGTTTACGAAATTAAAAATAATATAGCCATAATAACCATTAGCCACCCTCCGGCAAACACATGGAACCTTGCCACAATGGAGGAGTTTGAACATGCCATTGGAGAGGTGGCTGCTGACCAGAAAATAAGGGTGGTTATGATCACGGGAAATGGAGAAAAGTGCTTTTCTGCAGGTTTTGATGTAAGTGATGCAGCCAATGCCTCCATTATCAGTCCAAAGGGTCGTGAACTGTGGAGAAGAATTGACCGATTTTCAAAACCGACAGTTGCTGTGATCAACGGACACGCCCTTGGTGGAGGTCTTGAACTTGCGATTTCATGCCATTTTAGAATCATGGTTAACAGACCTGATGCCATGTTGGGGCTGACAGAGCTAAATCTTGGGATCATTCCAGGTTGGGGAGGAACCCAGCGTTTAAGCCGTCTTGTGGGAAGAGCCAAGGCTCTGGACATGATCCTTTTTAGCAAGCGGCTCAATGCAAAGGAGGCTCTGGAGATAGGGCTGGTTGATGCAATATCAACAGATAACGAATCTCTTGTGAAAGATGCTCTTGAATTTGCCGAAAAGCTCGCAGATCGTCCACCTGTAGCTGTCCGGTGTGTATTGGATGCTTTTACAGCCGGCATTTATGAGGGGATTGACAGGGGGCTTGAGGTTGAAGCTCTTGGAAGTGCAACTGTTCGTGATTCTGAAGACAGAAATGAGGGTTTTAAAGCATTTCTTGAGAAGCGGAAACCCTGTTTTCAGGGAAAATGACAATTAGCCTTGTAAGAGACCTCTGTTTCTTGCAAGGCTTGAGGTAAGCAACAATTCTGATGATATGAATTTGTCAGGTCTTAATCTTCATCCTTTTGCTTTATAACAAAACAATTTCATGCGATTGTCCTGGCACAGATGACAACTGACATTGACTCTGCCTCTCTTTTAGTTTATAAAGCTGCCTGCTAAAAAGATGATGGAGACCTTAACAATCAAGAACTGCAAGTGCATACTTGACTTGCTCAACTTGGAATCAGGAAGGCGAATTGATAGTGCCAGCCGATTTATAGACATTTAGACACTGTGTAGTTTTAAGTAATTCCGGAGAATATAATGAGACCCTATTTTGAAAACATGCCCCTTTTTGGGACAGAGCTAAGTGATGATACTATTGAACGAACAGAAGAGAATGTTCAGGCTTTTATGGAAGCGGAACAGGAGATTGATGTCGCGGTTGCGAAGGTTAAAAATGCCGGATTTTCCACAGAAAAGATAAATTCAAGAGGTGAGATGACTGTATGGCAGCGTCTTGAATACCTTGTTGATGAGGGGACATGGACACCACTTCACACTCTATACAATCCGGCAGACAATGAGGAAGGTACAACCAATGTAATTGATGGTTTAGGAAAAATATCAGGAAAATGGGCAGTCATAATCGGGTTTGACAACAAGGTTATGGCAGGTGCATGGTTACCAGGGCAGTCTGACAATATCCTGAGAGTCACGGATCTCGCAAAACGTCTTAACATTCCACTGGTATGGCTCGTCAACTGCAGTGGTGCAAAGCTGCCTGAGCAGGAGAAGTTTTATGCCAACCGCAGGGGTGCAGGCACCCCATTTTTTAGACATGCAGAGCTTGAACAGATGGGCATTCCAATACTTGCCGGAATTTACGGAACAAACCCTGCAGGTGGAGGATACCAGAGTATCAGCCCGACAGTTCTGTTTGCCCACAAAAACTGCAATATTGCAGTAGGTGGTGCAGGAATTGTAAGCGGCATGGCTCCTCGTGGTGGTTTCACAATGGATATGGCTGAGATGCTTGTGGAAAAGGCAAAGGCAGACAAGGCAAAACCACCCGGGTCAGTTAGTGTTCATTACGATGAGACAGGTTTTTTTAGATATGTCTTTGATGAGGAGCAGGGTGTTTTAGATGGATTAAAATATTACATGCAGGATATGCCAGCCTATAATCCTGAGTTTTTCCGTGTAGCCGAACCATCACCACCTGCCTTTTCCGAAGATGAGCTGCTCAGGATTTTGCCTATGGCTCAAAAGAAGGTTTACTCGTTTGACGAGCTGCTGGCAAGGCTTGTGGATGGTGGCGAGCACTCCGAGTTCCGTCCCGATTATGGACCAGAGATGTACACAGGGCTTTGCAAGGTTGATGGTTTTCTTGTTGCATGTATTGGTAACCGTCAGGGTTATCTTGGAGATGGATACCCTGAATATGCCGACTATCCAGGCATTGGAGGCAAACTCTACCGTCAGGGGTTAATCAAGATGAATGAGTTTGTAACCCTGTGCGGCAGGGACAGAATCCCTATAGTCTGGTTTCAGGACACATCAGGCATTGATGTTGGCGATATTGCTGAAAAGGCAGAGCTTTTAGGGCTTGGACAATCACTTATCTACTCAATTCAGCAGACAGATATTCCAATGATGCTGGTGGTTCTCAGAAAAGGGACAGCAGCAGCCCACTATGTTCTTGGTGGTCCCCAGGCAAATCGGCACAATGCTTTTACAATTGGCACCGCTGCCACTGAAATCTATGTCATGCACGGAGAGACAGCAGCAGTGGCAACCTATGCCAGAAGGCTTGTAAAAGAGCATGAGGCAGGTAAGGATATGCAGCCCATTATCGACAAGATGAATGAGCTTGCAAAAAAATATCATGACACCTCAAGACCTCTTTTCTGTGCAAAAAATGGACTTGTAGACGAGATCGTAAAACTTACTGATCTGAGAAGGTACATGCAGGCATTTGCAGGCAGTGTCTATCAGAATCCAAAGTCAATATGTCCCCAGCACCAGATGATTTTACCAAGAATTATTAAAGGGTAAAAAGGTATTTGTCAGGTATGGCAATTTTGAATGATATCACAAAAACCTGTGGCTGCACCCCCCTGATACGACTTTCCAAAATCAGCTCATCGTATCATGCCACCATTCTTGCAAAGGCTGAATTTTTCAACCCGATGGGCAGTGTCAAAGACAGAATCGGACTTGCAATGCTCGAGGATGCGGAAAAAAGGGGGCTAATATCGCCTGCATCCTTGGAAGATTGCAGATCTCCACCTTCTCCTGATTCATCGTCAACCAAGTCAGGTTTCAGGACTGTTCAATCAACAACCGGTAATCAGGGTTCGCTGATTGTCGAACCAACCAGCGGCAATACAGGTATTGGGCTTGCACTGGCAGCCGCTGTAAAGGGTTATCGTCTGATTCTTACCATGCCTGATACGTTAAGCATTGAGAGACGAAAACTTATGGCTCATTTAGGTGCCAAACTTGTTTTGACCCCGGGTGCAGAAGGGATGAAAGGTGCCATCAGAAAAGCTGAGGAGATATTGGCTCAAAACCCTGGTGCATTTATGCCAAATCAGTTTGAAAATCCTGCAAATCCCGAGATTCACAGACGTACTACAGCAGAGGAGATATGGTTCGACACTGAGGGCAACATTGATATTTTTGTGGCTGGCGTTGGAACCGGAGGCACTATTACAGGTGTCTCCGAGATTATCAAGGCTCGTAAACCCTCATTCAGGGCTGTTGCTGTTGAACCAGCCGCATCTTGTGTACTTTCAGGCGGAAACCCTGGACCACACAGGATTCAGGGTATCGGGGCTGGCTTTGTTCCACCTGTGCTCAACAGAGATATAATTGACGAGATTATCCAAGTAAGCAATGAAGATGCAATATCAGGTGCAAGAAAACTTGCTGCAATTGAAGGAATTTTGTGCGGGATATCGTCGGGAGCTGCATTTCATGCGGCAACTATTCTTGCAGCAAGGGAGGAGAACATAGGCAAAAATATTGTGGTTATGCTCCCTGATACAGGAGAAAGATATATAAGTACCGAACTTTTCGGTGTGTAAATTGCGGCATCCTTCAAATGAAGGATGCCAGTTTAGCGGTGGGGTATTAGATCAGGCTTCACAATAAAAACCATCAGCTTTTTACAACAAGCCCTTTTGCCTGCTCAACAATATTTGATGTGCTGATGCCATACTCCTCAAGCACCTTTTCCCCAGGTGCAGATGAACCAAAACGGTTAATGCCAATCACCTGTCCACTATCTCCGA
>CAXNND010000100.1:0-6619 GCA_964203105.1 Desulfamplus sp. | reverse complement strand
GCTGAAGAGATAAACTGCACAATAGACCTCACCTCTTTTAGCATCCATCATCACGCAGACAGGAACAGATGAAAAGAGGAACTGATAGGCAATTCCATCAAGGCTTGATATTCCAGCAGAAGGTTTTAATGTTGCAAATGCAAGCCCTTTTACAACACTAATGCCAATACGTAACCCTGTAAAGCTGCCGGGACCACTGGCAACAGCAAAACCATCAACGTCATGTATGGTTATTCCTGCCATGTTTTCAACCATATTAACAATCATATCCATTAAGGTGCGGGAGTGGGTCATCCGACTCAAATGGAATGTTTCGCAAATCGGCACATTATCTTCCACAAGTGCAACAGAGCAACTCTGTTCAGCCGTATCAACTGCAAGAATCTTCATCAGCCTTATCTTCCATATCTATATCAGGCTCTTTTTCAATGTCTGAATCTTTTGATCTGCCTGATTCCTCTTCATTATTTAATTCTTCTGATTGCTGTCCACCATTTTCTTTTACCCGAGAATCTTCAGTTTGTTTAACAAACGCAACCTCAAGCACCTGATCCAGATTCTGAACACATATAAAATGAATCTTCTTTTTCAGCCCTGGAGGCAGATCATAGAGATCTTTTTTGTTCTTTTCAGGAATAATAATTGTCTTGATACCAGCCTGCAACGCACCAAGAGCCTTCTCCTTAAGTCCGCCAATAGGAAGAACCCTGCCCCTCAGAGAAATTTCACCTGTCATTGCAACCTTGTTATCCACAATCTTTCCGGTAAATGCTGAAATAAGGGCAGTTGCCATTGCAATGCCTGCTGATGGTCCATCCTTTGGAATCGCTCCTGAAGGGACATGGATATGGATATCCTTGTTTTCAAAGTCATCCTTGTCAATTTTAAAGCGATCCATATTGGCTTTGGTGTATGTAAAGGCAGCCCGGGCAGACTCCTGCATCACCTCACCAATCTGTCCAGTTACGGTCAGTTCCCCCTTGCCATGACAAAGTGAGACCTCAATGTATAACGGCTCTCCACCAAATTCAGTCCATGCAAGTCCGGTTACAAGCCCTGCCTGACTCTCATCTTGATCCATATCTATAAGGTAAATGGGAGGTCCTAAAAATTTTGTCAGGCTCTGCTGTGTAACACTGAATTTACCCTTTTTCCCCTCGGCAATCTGACGTGCAATTTTTCTGCATATTGTTCCAAGTTTACGTTCAAACTCCCGCAGACCTGCCTCCATCGTATATTCAGCAATAATGGTTTCCAGTGCACCGTCAGAAATGCTGACTGATCGTCTGCCCAACCCGTTCTCCTTGATCTGACGAGGTAAAAGATGTTTTTTGGCAATGACCATCTTCTCTTCACGGGTGTAACCCGTAATCCTGATAACCTCCATCCTATCAAGAAGTGCAGATGGAATGGTGTCAGTCATGTTGGCTGTGAGCACAAAAAGAACCCTTGAAAGATCAAAGGGCATATTGAGATAGTGGTCACTGAACTCTGAATTCTGTTCGGGATCAAGGGCTTCTAAAAGTGCAGAGGAAGGATCTCCCCTGAAATCGTTGCCCAGCTTGTCAATCTCGTCCAGCATAAAGACAGGATTGTTTGTACCACATTGACGCAGGCTCTGAAGGATTCGTCCAGGCATGGCACCGATATATGTGCGTCTGTGTCCCCTGATTTCAGCCTCATCCCTTATTCCACCAAGTGATATCCTGACAAACTTGCGTTTCATTGCCTTGGCAATTGCCTTTCCAAGAGAGGTTTTCCCCACACCCGGAGGACCTGAAAAACAGAGTATCTGACCCTTCATGGCAGGATTGAGTTTTCTGACACTCAGATATTCAAGGATCCTCTCCTTTACCTTGTCAAGCCCATAGTGGTTATGATCAAGAATCTGTGCGGCTTTTGTAATATCAAGGCTATCCCTGGTGGATTTTGTCCAGGGCATCTCCACAATACAGTCAAGGTAGGTTCTGATAATACCAGCCTCTGAAGAGTCCGAGTGCATCTGATCAAGCCTTTTTACCTGTTTAAATGCCTCTTTTTCACAATCTTCGGGCATTTTTGCCTTCTTTATTTTATGGTTGTAATCCTCAATTTCAACCAGCTTGTCATCACCATCTCCAAGCTCCTTGTGAATAGCCTTGACCTGCTCCCTTAAATAATAATCACGTTGTGTTTTAGAGATTTCGTCTTTAACATTAGTCTGAATTTTAGCCTGCACAGTTGAAAGTTCAAGCTCACGGGAGAGAAAATCGTTTACCTTTTCAAGCCGTCGCTTCTGATCCATTGTTTCAAGAATATCCTGAGCATCCTCTACCTTGAGTCGTAAATTTGATGCCACAAGATCGGCAAGTTTCCCAGGAGATTCAATCTGTTCAAGCAGTATGCCCACATCGCCTGACAACTCTCCCCTGAGTGCAAGGATCTTCTCGCTGCTCTCCCTGACGTTGCGCATAAGTGCCTGAACCTCAATCCCCAAATCCTTGAGTTCAACATCTTTCAGAATTTCTATTTTTACCTTGAAGCAGGAACGTTTCTTTTCAAATTTTTCAATCCTTCCCTTGATAATTCCCTGAACCAGTGCCTTGATACGACCATCAGGGAGTTTTAGCATCTTCTGAACCCGTCCTACGGTACCTATCTCAAAAAGATCATCTTGTCCCGGGTTCTCAAGATCAGAATCTTTCTGTGCAGAGAGAAATATATATCTGTCGGTTTTGGAAGACTCTTCTATTGCTTTGATCGATTTGTCACGCCCCACAAAAAGAGGTAAAAGCATATCTGTAAAGATAACCACATCCCTCACTGGCATCATGGGCATCTGTGTGGGGATGTCATCAATGTTTCCCTCTTTTTCAATTATATCTATAAGATCATCAATATCAGTTTCCGCCATCTGTGCTCCTTATATTTTATTAATCTTGAAACTTTTTTATTACTAAATATTTTTATAATCCATAATGGTCACCTAATCTGGAAATTGCCCTAACAATAACTCATTATATATTTTTTACAACATCACCGCGGACAATAATTTAGAACATCATCACGGAGAGTCTTCCAACAAAATAATGAAGAGCCACTGCAAAATCATAATGGAGAGCCTGGATAATAATTTCCATGACTTTTTTACAATATATTGTATATACTCTGTATAAAAATATATTCAAACAGCAATTAAAGGATATAAAAATGTTGAGCTATTTAAGCCACTCCGAATTAATAACAGAAAATATCATTGCATTGGCTATATTCATGTTTGGTGCATCCACTGGAAGTTTTCTTAATGTCTGTATTTACAGGATACCAAAAGCTGAGTCGATTATTTTCCCAGGCTCCTTCTGTCCTGTATGCAAATCTTCAATACCATTTTATTTAAATATTCCTATTATCAGCTTTATTATACTTCTTGGAAAGTGCAGGAAATGCCGTAGTGCAATCTCTGTAAGGTATCCAATAGTTGAGCTGATTACCGGAATTTTTGCAGTGATAACTGTGATAAAGTTTGGGCTGACAGTTGAAGCACTTTTTTGGTTTTCATTTATTGCATTATTAATTGTCATATCGTTTATTGATATTGACCTTCAGATAATACCAGATATCCTCTCTATTCCGGGTATTTTTATTTTTTCACTTGCACCACTTATTGTGTCAGAAATGACCATAAAAGAGACTGTAACTGGAATTCTTATGGGCGGGGGAAGTCTCTATGCTGTTGCGATGCTATATTATCTTATCAGGAAAGATGAAGGAATGGGGGGTGGAGATATCAAACTTCTTGCCATGATAGGTGCAGCTACTGGCTGGAAGGGGGTCGCATTTACAATATTTTCATCATCTCTTTTAGGAACTGTTGCTGGTGTGCTAATCATGATTGCTACCAGAAAAGCAGATGCAAAATTGAGGATACCATTCGGTCCATACCTTGCTGCCGGTGCACTGATCTATATTTTTCAGGGAGAATTTCTTATATCATGGTATTTTGAGTTTCTCTATTAATAACAGATCTCTATCCAGATATTTCCCATAGTTGTTTTAAATGGAAGGACAATAATTTTTTTACCATCAGCATGATCCACCTGATGATTTTTGCCATCCTTAACTCCTGCAAGCTTAACCTTAACACTCTTTCCCATTTCTGTCATTTTGGTATTCACATGTCCAGATATCATGTTGCCAATCTCTCCCACTGCATCAGTAATTTCTGCATCAATCTGGGTCATATCCTCTCCAAACATTTTAGATACAATGGCAAGAATACTTTTCTCTGTAAAGGTAACTGCGGCAGTACCGTTAATATCTCCTGCAATTTCAAGCAGACCGGTAATATCCCCTTTGGCAACCTTGTTATTTTTAATATAAGGTGTATCAGGTTTGCCTTTTAGTGAAGATGTAGTATCCAGTATATGAAATGTTCCCTCTATAAAACAGTTTATAACGGCTGATTCCATCTTGCCTCCTCAAATCTTCTTTTAACTACTGATGTCTGAACTATCTGTTTACCATTTTATATAAAATGTACCCAAAAAGCACGGCGGCTATAAAGTGGAAGATAAATCTCAATACATATTATATTAAATAACATAAAAAGCAAGGAGAATGGAATGAGAGCATTAAGCACGTCAGGAACAAAGCTCTTCAGTGATAAAAAATCCTAATAAATACTTGACACTCAGACATCAAACACGTAACTTAACCTGCACAGGACAAGGATAGAGTCATAATGTATTAAAAAAAATAAACCATAAAAACAAAAGGAGTCATTAATGGAAAAAGAGAGCAGCAAAGGAATCAACAAGGGAGATTTAATAAGCAAGGTTGCAGAAGTACTGAGCAGTAAAAAAGATGCCCAGGCTGCTGTTGACTGTCTCTTATCTACAATTTTAGAGTCGCTTGCAGAGCACAAAACAGTTACTCTGGTAGGTTTTGGAACCTTTAAAACATCAGAGAGAAAAGCCAGAAAGGGCAGAAACCCCCAAACTGGGAAAGAAATTGATATTCCTTCAAGAAATGTGCCTAAATTCATACCTGGTAAGGCATTAAAAGATGCTATAAAGTAAACTGGTACTTAACTCTCACTATTAATATGACCCAAAACATAGAAGGGATATTTACACCATCAACAGGAGTTGAGATTATATTGAATCTCAACTCCCTTAACCCCATTGCAGCATCTTCCATCATTTATGATGCCAACTACTCAAACCACACTATAATTGTGGCTCAACCTCTTCGTGCCATCACACCATCCACCGTTTTTGAAGAGATGCATCTAACCACACTACTGAAAGTTGATCTTGATAAAAAACGTTTTGGCATAAAATGCGTACCCTTGTCCTTTCACAAGGATTACGCTCTGTTTGATAAAAGCAAGGTTGGTGCTATAACAATTGAATATACCCCTATTTTGATTGAAACTAATATCCGTTCGGCATATAGAATGGCAACAAGTGGACATTTTAAAGTAAAAGCAAAACTAATATTTAATAATAACAACTACTATTCAGCAAGAGATTTTTTTATCAAAGATATATCAATAAGTGGTATTGGCATAGTTATTCCTGTAAATCTGAACAAAAAAACAAATCCTCTCGCATCATTAAAAAATCATAGCCAGGCTGTAATAGGCATGCTGCTAATGACTCCAAATTCCAAGGAACCATTTGCAACCATACCGCTTAAAATAGAAATAGTAAGAATTAACAGTAACTATGCTGAAAATAATATCTTTGCAGGAGTTAAATTCATTGGAGTTACACCAGATAAAGAAGCATATTTAACCAAATTTATACACATAGGACAGTTGGATGAGCTGAGGAGATTAAGTAGAATTGAATGATCAATACCTCACTGTTCAGAATATTCTCTCTAAGAGAGTAACTCAACATTATTATGATCATAAATGGCTAACACATACATTTAATTAACTTAAGAGTTACTAATTTATCAATTGCATTAATATTTCAGATAGACCCTATATACAATTCAAGCCAATCCAGTATTTTTTTCTGCTCATTATCCAATGTATTATCACAGCGTATCTCTTTTAAATCCTTAATAGCTTTCGAAGGTACAAGCCTCTCATCCCCCTTAAAACCCACAATTTTTTTTATATTAAAGTCTGGATCATTACTGCTACACCTTACCCTTTCCATATAACTTGTGTATTCTCTGTAGATTAAAGGGTGCATAGGCACCTCTTCCTCATGAATAGCTTTAATAAACCGATGCGGAAAAATATCGTCCACCTGATTATCTTTATTAAAATAGTTCCTAAAAAAAATCCGAGTAGCTATAGATTTAATTCTTGATGGCTTCATATCTTCAATCAGTTCTATTTTTTTACTTAATAAAGAAATTTTGTGAAAACGCTCCATATCCCGCTTTTCTGCGTTGGTAAAAAATGGTGATTGATAGAGGAGTGAATCCAGATCAGCCTCAGGAACCAACGGATATTTGAATTGACGGTGGTATTCTGCTATTTTGTTAAAAATAGCATGATTTTCCTTACTCTTGTTTATAATAGAGATATTATTTTCCGCAGAGACTCTCTGTTCCTCTGAAAGAAGTCCCCAAAATCTTGGGAATACGGGAAGAATTATACCTATTTCACCATCTTTTT
>CAXNND010000099.1:0-6626 GCA_964203105.1 Desulfamplus sp. | reverse complement strand
AAAATGGAAGGGATAACCTTGCAATCGCCCGAGATATGGGGAGACAAGACAAGCTATCCCCTGCAAAAACAATCAAGATTCAGGGAAAATAAAAAATGGTAAAAAAAACTGTTATAAGAGGAACAGGAAGGGCAATACCGTCACGTCTTGTTACGAATGATGATCTTGCGAAAATGATGGATACATCAGATGAGTGGATACAGCAGAGAACCGGAATCAAACAGCGGTACTGGGTACCTGAAGGCGGGATCATGGGTTCATCTGACCTTGGGCTTGAAGCATCACAAAAGGCACTGGAAAAGGCTGGCTGGAAGCCCGAGGATATTGATTTTATAATCTTTGCAACACTAAGCCCTGATATTTTTTTCCCGGGTTCTGGCTGTCTGCTACAGACAAAACTTGGGCTTAAATCAACTCCGGCACTTGATATCCGTCAGCAGTGTACAGGGTTTCTTTACAGCCTTGCAACAGCAGATGCCTATATCAAAAGCGGTCTTGCAAACAAAATCCTGATTGTCGGGGCAGAGGTTCACAGTACAGGTCTTGATAAAACAACCAGAGGCAGGGATGTTGCAGTTATTTTTGGTGATGGTGCCGGTGCTCTCTGTGTTGAGGGGGTTGAGACCGAGGAGAAGATCGGGGTTATAGGCTCTGTGCTTCATGCTGATGGCAAGGGTGCTGATGCCCTGATGACAGAGCTTCCAGCCTCAAGACTTCCAGAAAGAATGGCTTTGGGTCTGGAAGGTGATGAAACTGCACGTTATTACCCTGTGATGAATGGTCCATCTGTCTTTAAAACAGCAGTTAAAAAATTACCAGAGGTAACAAGGGAAATTTTTACAAAAACAGGACTCACAATGGATGACATTGATCTTATTTTTCCGCATCAGGCAAATTTACGGATAAATCAGGCATATCAGCAGTTTATGAAAATAGATGAGAAAAAGATATTCAATAATATCCAGAAATATGGAAATACCACAGCAGCGAGTATTCCCATTGCCCTGGATGAGGCTTTGGAGCAGAATCTCATTGGAAAGCAGGGAGATACGGTTATGTTTATCGGGTTTGGTGCTGGATTTACATGGGGCAGCGTGATTTACCGGTTTTAGATTGATGAGCCAGAAGGAAGAAGATTTGTTGAATAAAATTGATTTGTTGATGGACAAGGGGGTAAAAATGCCAATCCCCGAGTCTGTATTTATTGCTGATGATGTTGATCCGGAAAGAATTTCAGGAGAACGTGTGATCTTTTATCCTGGTACAAGGATCATGGGAAGGGATACTCTTATAATGGCCGGGACAACTCTTGGTTTTGAGGGACCAGTAACACTGGATAATGTCTTTGTGGGCAGAGAGACCAGACTTAACGGCGGATTTTTTCAGGGATGCGTATTTGCCGGCAATAACATCTTTGGTGCAGGTGCACATGTCAGAGGCGGGACAATTATGGAAGAATGTGCAAATGCTGCCCATACAGTTGGACTCAAACAGACGATCCTCTTTCCATTTGTCACACTTGGCAGTCTCATCAACTTCTGTGACTGCCTGATGGCAGGAGGCACCAGCCGCAAGGATCACAGCGAGGTTGGAAGCTCCTTTATCCATTTTAATTACACTCCGAATCAGGACAAGGCAACACCCTCAATGTTCGGGAATGTATCTGAAGGGGTTGTGCTGAAAAGCAGACCTGTATTTTTGGGAGGGCAGGGTGGGGTTGTTGGTCCATGCCGTCTGCCATTCGGGTCTGTTACAGCGGCTGGTACCATCTGGAGAAAGGATATTACAGAACCTGACAGGCTCATGTTTGGCGGCGGTATGCGTGAGACGGTTCTGGAGAGAAAATTGGGGGTATATTCCAACGTAAAACGGATATTCAGAAACAACATCCTTTATATTGCGGGTCTTGTGAGTCTGATGAGCTGGTATCTCCATATCAGACCCCTGTTTTTAAACGGGTTGGTTTCTCTTGATACACAGATTTTGCCTGAATCGGATTTGTTGTCAAAATATCTGCTTGTCGGTATGCAGCAGACACTTGAATCAGCCATTGATGAGCGGATAAACCGGCTTGATGATTTTGTCAGACGCCTCCACAAATCAAGAGAGATTATACTTTCAGGTAAAGGCGGAAAAATAACTCCACTGGTGGAGGAGCACGATGCTGTTATTCATGGATGGCCATCTGCACAAAATACTCTTGAAAATACAATTGCTGTTATGAAAAAATCAAATCAAATCAATGCAACAAAAACCTTGACAAAAATTTTTATAACACCTCCTGAACTGTTTGTCAGTGCCATTAAAAATGGAATCAAAGAGCATGGAGCAGAGTATGTAAGGGTGATTCAGAACCTTGATACAGCAACTGCTCAATTGGGCATATATTGGCTTAAATCAATTGAAGCCAATATATGTAATAAAATTGAGTTTCTATGACCGATCTTGTAACATTACCCGCCCTATCTTATAACATCACCCTAATCTGTCAGACGCCAATCTTCCTGTAACCACTTTTCAAGCACCTTATTGAGTGGTTCAGGGCGGATAGGTTTTGCAAGATAGTCGTTCATACCTGCCTGAATGCACTTTTCACGATCTCCCTTCATGGCATTGGCTGTCATGGCAATAATAGTGATATCCTTGTCAATTACTCCTGTTGTCGGCTCTCTTATCAAACGGGTCGCTTCATATCCATCCATTTCAGGCATCTGGCAATCCATAAGTAAAATATCATAGGTTGTGCCTTTAAGTACCCTTATTGCTTCCTCACCATTAAAGACAACATCTGCGCGGTATCCCAATTTTTTAAGAATACTCAATGCCACTTTCTGATTTATAATATTGTCCTCAACGATAAGTATCCTGGCACTATTTTTCTGATTATCTGTCATAAGAGATTCACCCGTCTTTTCAGAAGAGGCTATCTCAATTACATCTTCATGAACACCCATAAGCTCTATAATGGTATTGTAGAGCTTGGATGACTTGACAGGCTTGGTGATGCTGGCAGACAATGGTCTCATCTCGTCCTTCTGGGCATATCTTCGCTCAATCATGGATGTCATCATAACAATACGGGTATTCTGCAAATCAGGATTCTGTATGATCTTCTGCTCTAATATATAACCGCTCATTTCAGGCATCATGGCATCAATCAGAACAATATCAAAAGGGGAGTTGTCCTTGAGAGCATCTTTCAGTTTCTGAAGAGCTATATCACCATTTGAGGCATCATCATATCTCCATCCCCAGGTTTTCAACTGTTCCTGTAACATCAGGCAACATTTTGAATTGTCGTCCACAATAAGAATTTTAAAGGGAAATTTATCCCTCAAGTTAAATCTGTTATTGAGTGTATCAGCAAAATTTATATTGGATGTTTCTGAATTACCCTGCCGTTTAAAAACCGCTGTAAACCAAAATTCAGAACCCTTTCCAATCTCGCTGTTTACTCCAATCTGCCCCCCCATCATCTCAGCCAACTGCTTTGATATTGAGAGTCCAAGTCCCGTGCCTCCATACTTACGGGTTGTTGAACTGTCAATCTGGTAGAATGATTCAAAAAGGAAGTTCACCCTGTCTTTTGGGATTCCAATGCCTGTGTCTGATATCGAAAAAAGAAGTGTCATATACTCATCATTTTCTATACAGGTATTATGCTCTGCTCCGGTCTGTTGCCCTGTCAGAATTTTATTCTGAATATGACCATCTTTTACTGTGCTGACCCCTATGGATATCTCCCCCTGTTTTGTGAATTTTATGGCATTTCCTATAAGGTTAATAAGTATCTGACGCAACCTTCCAGGATCTCCGAACAGAAGAGGATAAACACTACTGTCAACTATGCACAGGTATTCAAGTCCATTGCTCTGTGCCTTTATTGCAAGCAGATCGTTGACCTCATCAAGAATCAGCTTTAAATCAAACGGGATATTTTCAAGTTCAAGTCTGCCAGCTTCAATTTTTGAATAGTCGAGAATGTCATTTATAATATCAAGCAAAAGCTCGGCACTTGTAGAGACTATGTTGGCGTATTCCCGCTGCTCCCTGTCGAGTTCGGTACCTCTGAGCAGACCAATCATTCCTATGATACCGTTCATGGGGCTTCTGATCTCATGGCTCATATTTGCAAGAAACTGGCTTTTTGCCCTGTTTGCAGCTTCTGCCGCATCTCTTGCTATTCTAAGCTCTTCGGATCTCTTTTTTTCAGTAATATCTTCAACAATGCCCTCAAAATACAAATCATCAGATTCAGGATCAATTACGACATGAGCGTTGATGCTAACATCAACTATATCTCCTTGTTTATGCCGGTACTGTGTTTCAAACCCTATTATTTGACCACTTTCCAATAAAACATTAACAAAGTTTTTGCGATCATCTGGATACCTGTAAAGCTGATTACTGACATCTGTGATGTCATGCAACATATCATCAGGAGAGGAGTAACCGCATATTTTTGCCATAGCCTGATTGACTGTAAGAAATCTGCCGGCAAGATTTACCTGAAAAATCCCCTGTACAGAGTTGTCAAAGATACTTCGGTATTTTCTCTCAGATGCTTTGAGCTGCTCTTGATTATCAAGGTTTTTTACCCATGAATCAAACATCTTAACTGCCATTTTGGCAAGAGGCTTTACAACGTTAAGTTTCCCTGTTATCCCAAATGCTGACAATCTTTTTCCGTCAATGATAATGGGGCAGTTAAACCCCTCTTTGACCAGATTATTCATGGCCGCCTCTTCGGCTGTTACAGCATATTCATCCACTATATGCATCATGATCTTTTCAGCACCAGGATGTCGATTACCAATCCTGGATTTGTCAGTAGCACGAATAATGTAACCTTGTGGGTTATATATCAGAACAGGAAATCCGGTTTCTGACCATATAACATCCATAAAATGTTCGGCCAGTTCAAGAAGTTTATTTGAAAGCATAATAATTTAACTACCCACATTGATATTTGATAAACTCGTAAACAAGTTAACTCCGATGTTCAAGAACTATCCTTAAAATTCTGCGGATAGGTTCTGCTGCACCCCATAGAAGCTGGTCACCTACCGAAAATGCGGTCAGATACTGTGATCCTAAGTTCATCTTTCTCATTCTTCCAACAGGGACAGTAAGTGTGCCAGTTACAGCAGCAGGTGTAAGGTCTTTAATTGAATCCTCTTTTGTATTTGGCACTACTTTTACCCAGCCATTGTTTGCTCCAACCATTCCATATATTTCATCTAATGGAACATCTCTCTTGAGTTTGATTGTAAAAGCCTGACTGTGGCATCTCATGGCACCTATGCGAATACACTGACCGTCAATTGGAACAGGGTTGGTATCTCTTCCGAGAATCTTGTTGGTCTCAGCAAATCCTTTCCACTCCTCACGGGTCTGGCCGTTTTCCATTGCCTTGTCAATCCATGGAATAAGATTTGCTGCAAGCGGAACTGACCAGTTGTCCACAGGTAAGGCATCTGAACGGATAGTCTGTGTCACATTGCTGTCAAGATCAAGTATGGCAGCATCGCTGTTTCCAAGATATGCCTCTGCCCTATCTCCAATCACCTTCATCTGTTTTACGAGTTCTCGCATGTTTTTTGCTCCGGCTCCGGAAGCTGCCTGATAGGTCATGGAGGTCAGCCATTCGACAAGATCATTTTCAAACAGCCCTCCAAGAGCCATGAGCATCAGGGATACTGTGCAGTTGCCGCCTATAAAATCCTTAATACCTGAACCAAGCCCTTCATCAATAACGCGGCGATTCACAGGATCAAGCACAATAATACTGTTTTTTTCCATCCTGAGAGTTGAGGCTGCATCAATCCAGTAACCTGACCAGCCTTTTTTTCTAAGCTCCCCATAGATTGACTGGGTGTAAGAGCCACCCTGACAGGTGACAACAATATCCATATCTGAGAGCAGCCCGAGATCATTGGCATCCATAAGCAGCGGAATAGAGACTCCGATATCTGGACCCTTCTGCCCGGCTTGAGATGTTGAAAAAAAGAGAGGTTCAAAACCATTAAAATCCTTTTCTGCCATCATCCTCTCCATGAGAACTGACCCTACCATTCCCCGCCACCCGACAAATCCAACTCGCATTAGCATTCTCCTCCTTATTTATTTTCACTGTTTGTTGTGCCTTCAAGGCATTGACATTATTGCGGCAATGTAATGTATCCATTTACGTCTGACAACATAATTTTTTCTCTTTTGACCAATTCACCACCTCTTGTCAAGCAGCTATATCCATCTTAAAGATAATAATTATTGATAGCGTATTGTGATTATAATACATTTCTGATAGATAGAATCCGGTGCGTAAAAGGCTGGCTACTATAACCATTTAATGCCATTATACATAGGGAACGGTTGGCTGTGGACGCAAATTTTATAATAATTAACAGGAGATTTTAATTAGATGATTGGATCAAAAACTGCCATTGCACTGCTTGCATCCGGAATGATTCTCTGTTCCGGTGTTCAGGTTTTTGCAGGGGACACAGGAGCAGCAACAGTGAAAACCGAGAAAACAACAGTAATGACCAAAGTTGAAAAAGAGAAGATAAGTTATGCGTTGGGGCAGAACATTGGGCAGAACATCAAAAGAGATTTTGAGGTGG
>CAXNND010000098.1:0-6627 GCA_964203105.1 Desulfamplus sp. | reverse complement strand
GTCAGATAAATATTCAGACATTTTTAATAATCACCTGTTTCATAGTAAAAACGATTTTAGGGAGATATTATATTCCGGCATGAGAAGAGAGCTCAACGAAGAGCTTGTTTCATTGCCTCATATCTCAACTAATAGAGAATTATCTCATAAAAAAGAGCTATCAAAAGATTTATCAGTGGAATTTCTTGGAACCATTAATGAAGAGTTGACAGATGTTGGCAGGGTTCATTTTGGGGTAGTTTTCAGGATAGTTGCTGATTCTATCAATAGTTTCACTCCAGGAGAGGAGCTTGTTGATTTTAAATGGGTTCCAACATCAGCTCTGTTGGACTTCAATATGGAAACTTGGTCAAAATTTGCTGTTCAGCTTTTTTAACGAATCTTGAATACAGGAGCAACTCACAGTGAAGATTCTCATTGCAGAAGATCAGGCTATAAGCCGAGAAATATTGATCAGGATGTTAGCAGATATTGGTCAAATAGATGCTTTTGCTACGGGTCAGGATGCTCTTAACGCTTTTAAAAAGGGATTGGAGAACTCTGATCCATTCAAGATTATGATATCAGATGTATCAATGCCGATAATGAGCGGCATTGATCTGCTCAAAGCAATAAGAGCATTTGAGCAGACAAAAAAAATTCCAGGGCAGGATCGTGTAAAGGTTCTTATGCTTACCTCATGTGCCGACAAGGATACTGTTATCTCATGCTATCGTGCAGGATGTGATGATTACGCGGTAAAACCTTTTAACAAGCGTGTTGTCATAGAAAAAATAAAAAAATTTGGTTTTACACTTGATGAAGTAAATATGACACAATCTGCTAACGAGATGGAACAAACAGAAAAAAGTATGGGGCAGATGGTCTCGGATGCAATAGAAGATTTTAAAAAAGGTAATATTGATATCCCCGCACTTCCCAATATTATTCAGGAGCTTCAGGATATAATAGAAAGCCCCAATGCTTCTGTCTCTGATATGGCAAAGATTATTGAAAATGATACTGCGATATCCATTAAACTGATAATTGCTGCAAATTCTCCTTTTTATAAAGGACTTGAGAAGACTAAAGATGTAAAAATGGCAATCAACAGACTTGGGCTTGATGTAACCCATAGCATAGTATCTTCAATAGCGAATAAGGGTATCTATTCCACAAAGAATCCCTGTATTAAAAATTTAATGGATAAGATATGGATGCACTCTTTTGCAACTGCCCACTGTGCCAAGGAGATATCAAAAAAAGTCTCCTCTATTGGATATGAAAAAGCCTATGTAAAGGGGCTTATACATGACGTTGGTGCAACATTGCTTGTAAAGAATATCGGTGAGAATATAACAGCCACAGATGAGCTTGATCTCGATGACTTGCTGACCGCAGTATTTGAGGTGCACACAAGTTTTGGAGCTGCATTGTTGAAAAAATGGAATTTCAGTAGTGATTTTGTAGATGTTGCAAGTTTGCATGAGTGGAATAAATATAATGAAAAGACAGAAAGAGAGATTTTGATTGTCAATCTTGCAGATTTTATATCCTATAAAATAGGATACGGTTTATTTAACAGGGAATTTACTGAAATTTCTGATATACAGTCAGCATCTTTACTTGGTTTGACTCAAACTGATATAGAACTAATAGTAGATAGGGCAGCAAAGAGCATCACAGAATCCTCTGATACATTTGAAAAAATATAATCGTTTTTTAAGAGAGAGAATATGATTTCTGATTATAACGATCTTTATGATTTAGAAAGAGCCAAGTGGCTGTTAGAAAATCCAGGGCTTGCCGCCAAACTAACCGATATGCTTGGAACACCAATTGAGAGAGGTTTTGAAATGTTGCCTCAAAACTGGAAGGACAGGGTAGGGCTTATTACCCATTCTGCTTTATCCAAGGCTGTAAAAACTGCAGTTACTACTCTTAATAATGCACCTTGTAGGCAATCTTCAAATATTTTCCATAAAATAGCCGTAGGGACAACCGGAGGAATCGGTGGTTTTTTTGGTTTGCCAGCCCTGGCAATAGAGCTTCCAGTATCGACAGCCATAATGCTTAGGTCCATTGCAGATATTGCAAGAAGTGAAGGTGAATTTATTCAGTCCACTGAAGCCCAGCTTGCCTGCGTGGAGGTATTTGCCTTAGGTGGATCTAAAGAGACAGATGATCTCCATGAGTCGGCATACTTTGCAGCCCGTGCTGCATTAGCCTCTTCATTGTCAAAAGCTGCGGAGTATATTGCAGAAAGGGGTTTGTTTGAAGGAAGCCCTGCTCTGGTGCGTTTTATTCTCCAGATATCAGAAAGGTTCAGCGTTCAGGTTTCGGAAAAAGTAGTCTATCAGGCTCTCCCAGCTATTGGTGCAGCAGGTGGGGCGGTTATAAATACTCTGTTTATTGACCATTTTCAGGATATGGCAAGAGGGCATTTTACAGTTCGAAGGCTTGAGAGAAAATATGGTAAAGAGAGGGTGCAAAGTGCCTATCAAATATTGGAAGCATCAAAAGAAAGCTGGAGAAAATAGTAATGAGCAGTAGTCGCTTTTATTTAATAGGCAACTTGAAAAGAGCATACCTGAAAGAAGTTGCAACTATTTTTATGATAGTAGTCTCTCTGTCTGTGATTCTGACAGTGGAAGAGATATATGCACAAAATAACATTACACAGCCCCTGCCCAAAGGAATTGAATGGCTCACCAACGACAGTGATCCGCTATTCGCATCTCCTGATGCAGTAAAAGGTGGAACATTTAGATCCGCAATATTGAGTTTTCCAATGACCTTCCGTACGGTTGGTCCAGATTCAAATGGAAGTTTCAGAAGTGCAATTCTTGACAATCAGTTATCCCTTATAAATATCCATCCCGATACAGACAGAATTATCCCTGAGATTGCAACCCACTGGGCATTTGATAAGGATAAAAGGACCATGTATTTCAAGCTCAACAAAGCTGCAATATGGTCAGATGGTGTTCCTGTTACAGCGCGGGACTTTGCCTATACACTGGATTTTATGAGGTCTGAACATATTATTGCCCCGTGGTATAATGACTACTATACCAAAGAGATTGAATCTGTAACCGTGTATGACGATCATACACTTGCTGTCAAAAGCACAAAGGCACAGCCTGATCTCTATATGATTGTTGGTATATCTCCCACACCCCGCCATTTTTTTGGAACCCTGAATAAAGACTTTGTCAGCAACTATAACTGGAAGATCGTTCCAAATACAGGACCATATCAGATAGACGATTTTAAAAAAGGCAAGTATGTCAATTTCAAGAGAAAAGAGAGCTGGTGGGGAGAAAATTTAAGATATTTTAAAAACAGGTTTAATGTCGACAGGGTCAACTTTAATGTGGTCAGAGACTATAACATGCTCTGGGAGTACTTTAAAAAAGGGGATATTGATACTTTTGCCCTGATAATGCCCAACTACTGGTATGAAAGAGCAAATATTGATCTTTTTAATAATGGGTATGTGGAACGAATATGGTTTTTTAACGATACCCAGCGTTCAGCATCTGGTATGTGGCTCAATGAGGATAAGGAGATTTTCTCTGACAGGCGGGTGAGGCTTGCATTTGCCCATGCCATGAATGTGCAGAAGGTTATTGACAGTGTTCTGCGCGGGGACTATTTCAGGCTTGATCAGGGTTATGTTGGGTATGGTGCATATACAAACAGTGAGATAAAGGCAAGAGCATTCAGTATAGAACAGGTAGAGTCACTGATGACAGATGCTGGCTGGAAGCGTGGCAGTGATGGCATTTGGCAGAAAGAGACAGATAAAAAAGACAGGATACGTTTTTCTGTTGAGGTAACTTACGGCTTTGAGGAGCACACCCCAAGGCTTGTGGTTTTAAAGGAGGAGGCACTCAAGGCTGGTGTGGAGCTTAAATTGCAGCAGTTAGATGGAACAGCGGCATTCAAGAAATTTCTTGAAAAAAAGCATGATGTAGCGTGGATGGGCTGGAGTACAGGATTAAGACCATCTTACTGGGAGGGGTGGCACTCGGACAATGCCCACAAGGTTCAGACAAACAACATCACAAACACAGATAACCCTGAACTTGATAAACTCATAGATCAATACAGGGCAAGCCTTGACGAGAAGGAGAGAATCTCCCTTTCTGTAAAGATTCAGTCACTTATTCACGAACAGGCATCGTTTGTTCCCACATTCATGGTGCCTTATGTCCGCCATGGATACTGGCGGTGGATGAAACTTCCCGAGAATTATGGAACACGAAAATCAGAAGACCTATTTGATCCTTTTGGTTCAACCGCTGGAGGACTCTTCTGGTTTGACAGCCGTGTTTATGATGAAACCAGAAGAGCCATAAAAAGCACTACACCATTTAAACCTGTGACCATTATTGATGAGCGGTTTAAACCTGTATCGGCAAACCGCTAAGATGGGCCGGGAAACCATTACTCCTTAACAGTAAATTGCATTATGTCTAAAAGATAATCACCTTTTGCAATAGCCTCAAAAAGTCCTTCTCCCTGTGGTACCATGGCACCGCAAAGTGTATAATCTCCCTTTGGAAGCTGCATATCAGTCCCGAGTGGAAATTCAAGAATGGTTGCAATTTTTCCTGATGTAGTCTCTGGTACAAACTTCTCCATGTCAAAAGTTATGCCGGTAATACCAGGGGATCGAAACCAGACCCCTATTTTCTCTGGTGGAAGAACACCTTGGGGCAGCATAAGCAGCAGATATTTATCCCACCCATCATCCATAAAGGTCTCAACCTCAAGCGTTATTTTATCACCGTTGGCAATACTGTATGTAGATTGGTTGGATAGGGTTTTGATTGAAGGGCTGCCGGGTATGACAGTCAGCTTTGCCTGAACAGGCGAGCCACTACTATCCTCAGCAGTGACAATAACAGGACTGTCTGGTATCCAAAGAGGTGCTCTCCAGTAAACAAAAGAGCCTTGTGAGGCAGATATGGAGCCTGTCTGGGCACTCCATGAGTAGGGGGCATCTCCGCCTGTCACCTTCAGCAGAATGGTCTCACCCTCTTTGACCTGCTCCTCTGATGGAGTTATTTTTATATTTGTGCTTACCACCTTGATAACAGCCTGGGCTGATGTGCCTCTGTCATCAGCAGCCAGCAGATAGCAAGTTCCTGCTTTGTTTGGGGCCTGCCATGTTGCCTTCTGATTGTCTGATGCTGTCACCAACCCGTCTGATGATGACCACGAGACATCACCCTGAAATCCAGAGAGGGAAAACGATATTTTTTCTCCCATGTTCACAGTCGGAGAAAATGGAGATATTCGTATATCTGATCCAACAGTAATAACCGAGCTTATGGTTCTGCCGCCTCTGTCTCTTACAGTGACAAGATACTCACCAGATATCCCGGGTGCGGTATAAGCCACGTCACTACCCTCTGTTCTGTTCAAATCTCCCTGCTCTACTGTCCATGTGTATGGTGATATGCCACCAGTTACCGAAAATATTAGATTCCCCTCTCTGTTAACCTGTGCTGTAGCCGGAGATATGGCAATGTCATCGCTGATAACCGAGACCATAACCTTTGCTGTTTCAGCGGTTTTGGTTTCAGTAAGTATGACAGGGTAATCTCCGGTTATGTCAGGTGCTTTGAATTTAATAGTGCCTGATTTAACACTACCAATAACATCAGTCAGATCAGCAGATGTGATTGTGCCCCCAAGAGGTGCATCCCAGGTGTAGTCTGTTCCGCCCAAGGCTGTGAAGATTTTCTCCTCTCCCGGGAGCATTACAGCAACTGCTGGCGTGATAACCACACCGCTTATTGTTACCGATATTTTGGCATCAAGGCAGACACCTTTGCTGTCGCAGACAGTGATGGTATCATCGCCTGTGATAGATGGAGTATAGATCACATACCGTGCTGAAAAGGAGGAGAGATGACCCTTTTGTGTACGCCAGCTATACGGGGCAAATCCTCCTGACGCCTGAAACACGGTTGACTGACCGCCAAGCTCCATCTGAACCGGTCCTGAGGGTGAGAGGGAAAGTGTTCCACCAACCCGAAGCATTACAGTGATAATCTCTCCACCGGTAGAATCTTCAATATAAATAGCACCGTATCCCTGAATTGAGGGGGCTGTAACAGTAAACAGACGAGTATTGTCCTGACTCTGTTTTGCTATGAGTCCACCTGTACCGCTTACCTCAAATGGTCCGATACCTCCCCGTATCTCCAGCTCAAACTCCTGTTCAGGTGAGAGCATCACATCCACTGCCTTTACAAAATCGCCATCAGAAGAGGTCTTTACCCACGCTCTCATATCTCCATCCATTGAGATAAAATCAATACCATTGGTGTGTGAGACGTAACAAAGCTCCTCTTTTGAATCAAATACCACAGCACCTGGTCTTTGACCATTTACAGTGCAGGTAGTTAGTTCAAAATCGTTGATTTGGGGATTAAATGTGACAAGAGAGCCTTTGGATCTGTCAACAATGTAGATGACGCTGTTTCCATCCCTGTTGATCCCAAAAGTCATGGAGACAGGGCTTGTCAGGATATTGGAGTTCTTTACACTTCTGGTTTGTGTCATGGTTGCTGTATTGATAACGCTTATTGAACCGTCACCGCTGTTGGCAACATAAAGGGTTGCTCCATC
>CAXNND010000097.1:0-6684 GCA_964203105.1 Desulfamplus sp. | reverse complement strand
ATTGCCAGTTTTAGGGACTGACCTAATCTAACGATATCTCAACATGCAGTTTTTTTCCAATACTCTCAAGTTCACGCTCAACACTCTCTGTTGTAAGGGCATGAGGAAAGATCACATCAATTTTCATAAGATAAAGGGCTGTACCACTTTCAGGAGATGGCTTTGTCTGTGATTTCAAGGTAACAATATTGATGCTGTGATCTGCCAGCAGTTTGCTTATTTTATGGACAATACCTGCCTGATCAACTCCTTCGACAGATACGGTGTGTCGATTGCCATTGATTTTGTAATCTGTTTTATGAAAATCCAATGGTCGAATAAAAACTGAAATCCCCTTCTCCTTTTCAAGTCTTCTGCAGTCCCTGTAGAGATTCTCTTCAAGCAGTTCCCCCTGTCCTGACAAAAGGAGAATCAGCGTAAATTCATCTGCCAAGAGTCCCATCTGGGACTCTTCAAGGTTGCATCCATTCTCATAAATGATTGCCGAAACATCTGCCACTATTCCTGGTCTGTCCTTGCCAAAAGCGGTCATTATAAATTTTTTTTCCATTTTATCTTCTCCTTAAAATCCCATTAGAAAATAATGCGTTGTGACACACTACTACCATGCTACCCTGTCATATCGAAAGGAGCGGGGAATATCAAGAATTTCCTTGACCATATCAGTACAATATCTGATAAACTGGTCACTCATGGCGATTTTTACCTCTCAGGGGAATTATCCTTATTTCAGATGACTCAGGTATTATTCCCACTCTTCGTTCAACCAATTGAACACTCTTTAACTCCTCATGAACAACCATTGATGAAAAAACCCCTTTAATGATAGTTCCTTCGGAGAGTCTGCCCGACACCCTGATTTCAGGTTTTGGCTCTTTTGATTCTGCCCATTTGAGAAAACGGTTTCTGTCTATCTCAAGCTCAAGAATTTTCTGCTCAACCTCTGTTTTGATCTTGATTATGCTGCTGTCTGTTTTTGCAAGGAGTATCTCCAAACCTTTTTTCTGCTGATTATATTTTTTTAACGCATCCACCGACTCTTCCATACTCTTTTTAATCTCCTCCAAAATATTGTCGGTCTGCTCTTTTTTTTCTCTGTTTAGAGCATTATCAATATTCTCATTCAACTCAACGTACCTTGATTTGGCACGGTCATGGGCAAGTTTAAGCTCTACCATCTGTTTGAATATATCTTTTATCTCCTGCTCAAAAAGCTGCTTTTGGACAGTAAGATCAGAAAGCTCTTTTGTTATGCTTTTGATTTTACGAGTTATTTCAAGAGACTTAAGAACAGTATGCTCTTCGTATCCCACGCTGATGAGACAGGGTTCTGTGACATTACTTCCAATACCTGCTGCTGTAACGCCCATTTTGGCAGAAATTTTTGATCCAATCACTCTTCCACCGGCGGCGTTGCAAGCTCCGCTGATAATAATGGTTGAGTCAATAATCTCATGTTCAACAACCACATCTCCAAACGCTTCAATGCGTGAATTATGAATATACTTTGCCTTGACACTACCTTGCGTTTTAATTCGGCTATCTATAATTCCTACCTGAGCCGACACATTTCCTATTGATACTACATTTGCACCACGTATCTCACCTGCTACCACCTGACCAGCCGTCACAGAATAGGCACCGGTCAGTACACCTGACACATGCAGACGAGAGTATGGGGCAATCTTTCCAAAATGGGTATCAGCATCTGCGAGGACATTTATAACAGGAAAAATATACAACTTGCCCTCAATGGATAGAGCTGGATATCCACTTTGTTCTGAAAGTACACTTGACCCATCTTCAGAAACAGATACCCATCTGCCACAACGTAAAAGCAGGGGAGAATAGCCGCCGGTCCATATTGAAAGTTTGCCATAAACATCCTGAATTTTGATCTCAACCTTGCTGTGTTTAAGGTGTGCGAGGGTGTTTCCCCTTTTGATGGATGTGTCGCCTGAAATAGGAGAATCTATTAAAAGTGGATTGCCATTTACAAATTTATCAATATTGAACTGATATTCTGGCAGATGGCTATAGTGATACTCCCCAATAGCTGCCAGGAAAAAAGTATCTTTTCGGTCGATGTGGCACTGAAGAATTGAGTCACTTAAAATCCCGTTTGTAATATTTATATTTTTAAGAGCAAATTTAATAGATACCAGCAGGTTTGGCTTTTCTGACCGGGTTGTCTCTGGCACATCAGAGCTTGGGGATGTCGAATTCTGGATATTTGAATTTGCCGTATCTGGCAATGAAACATCATCAACTGCAGCGTTGGAGTAAGAGGCAATTTTAACCCATGCCTCCATCACATTTGCACAGATTGCTATTTCAATATTTTCACTGTCAGACTTCTCTTCTTTGTCACGCTCTTTGGCAGCATTTTTTCCAGCAATAACAAGACGCTGCTCTTTTGATATAATCTGCTGCTGCTCTTTTGTAAGCACTCCAGATTCAACCAGCATGTCGCCAATCATCTTTTTGGTCTGTTTTTCACGAAATATATGCTGCTGTTTTGCAAGGGCATATTTAACCTGCTGAACAGTTGCATAACCTTTTTTTATAGCAATATATCCAAACAGAGCACTATGCTTTTTGAGAGTATCAAATGATGATATGCTGTTTTCAGATTGTTTCAATATAGCGTTTCCTGTCTTTTTTAATCCCCTCTACCAGAAGAAGGGTTATATCTATTCTCCTCTCAACTCAACTTCCAAATAAGCTGGATGGATTCAGGGGATTATGAACTTGTAGAGACAAACGACACGATCGTTATCAACCATCAGTCATCATATCTGACACCCTTTTGCGATTGAGCCTGTATTGCTGTAATTGCAACTGTGTTCACAATATCTGTAACTGTGCAGCCTCGACTCAGATCGTTTACAGGGTAACGAAGCCCCTGAAGCACTGGACCCACTGCAACCGCACCAGATGACCTTTGAACTGCCTTGTAGGTGTTGTTTCCTGTATTGAGATCTGGAAAGATCAATACCGTTGCAACCCCTGCAACTTTGCTGTCTGGAAGTTTGGCCTTTGCCACAGATATATCAACTGCAGCATCATACTGGATGGGACCCTCAATCTTGAGTCCAGGCATAAGTTTATGCGCCTTTTGACGGGCAATCCCTGCTGCCTGACGCACCTTGTCAACATCTGTTCCTCTTCCTGAGGCACCAGTTGAGTAGGAGAGCATTGCCACCACTGGCTCTATGCCAAATATGAGGGCTGTCTGGGCAGAGCTTATGGCAATTTCAGCAAGCTCATTGGCATTTGGATCGGGATTGATGGCACAATCTCCATATACCAGCACACGATCTTCAAGACACATGAACATTACGCTTGATACAATAGAACAGTCAGGTTTTGTGCTTAAAATCTGAAGGGCAGGTCTTATTGTATCTGCAGTACTGTGAACAGACCCTGATACCATACCATCTGCATGTCCTGCAAAGATCATCATGGTTGCATATTCGTTTGCCCCCTTCATAACATCATGTGCATATTCAGGCGTTATACCCTTATGTTCTCTCAAAGCATAGTAGCTCTGAATATACTCCTCAAAAAATTCCGACTTTGGAGGCGTTATAATATTTACAGAGTCCATGAGAAGTCCAAGGCTCTTTATTTTTTTATATATTTTATCCCTATTGCCAAGAAGGGTGATATCAACTACCTCTCGTCGCAGCAGAATTTCTGCGGCTCTTAAAATCCGCTCCTCCTCCCCCTCTGGCAGAACAATATGCTGGCGGCTCTCTCTTGCCCGCTGTATCAGTTCAAGTTCAAACATCTTGGGTGTCCTGATGGTGGTTTTGGTCGTGATAACCCTCTGGGCAAGTTTCTTTGTGTTAACATGCTGTTCAAATGCAGCAAGTATTCTTGTGATTTTACGTTTATCAAATGGTGAAATTCCGGCCTGAATCTGGTTGACCTTTGTGGCAGCGGGAAAGGTGTTGTCCTGCACGCTAACTATGGGTGGAGTGTCTGTAAAGCCGTTGATAAGCTCCTCTACAGAGGGGCAGGGGACAAGTCCCCCTGTCAGAAGAAGCCCTGCTATGTTCTTGCGTGAGGTTGAAGATGCTGATGCAAGACATGCCACAATAACATCAGCTCTGTCGCCAGGGGTTATAATCAGATCCCCATGTTCAATTCGTGGCAGAATGTTTCTCAACTGCATTGCAGCAACATTAAAGTTATGCACATGTCTGTTGAGATGGTTCTTTCCCCAGAGAACTCTACCGTCAAGCTCCTTGGCAATCTCTATGATTGTAGGGCGACGAAGAGAATCATCTTCAGGAATTGCATACAAAAGTAACTCCCCATTGTTTTGATTGTCTTGAAGAATATCCTCTGAAAGGCGTTTTATAATCTCTTTCCCGCTTGATGGGTCAGTTCTGGTTATGATAATTCCAAGACATATCCCCTTTCTTCTTCTTAAAGAGGACAAAGCTGTCTCAACCGACTGCACTGTCTCCTCAACCGTTTTACGCTGCCCACTTGCAACAAGCAGCACCGAGCTTGAGAGATTTTTGCTTATCTCTGCATTGATATCAAACTCAAATGATGCAGATGCACTCATCAAGTCTGTCCCTTCACAGACAACAAAGTCGCACTTCTCCTTGAGGCGGTTGTATTTATTTATAATACCTTCAATAACATCACCCTGTCTTCCGCGAGATGCAATTTCTGTAGCCTCTTCAGTTGTAAATCCATACATCTGGTTGACAGGGATTTTAAGATCAAAGTATGTTGATATCAAAGTGATATCTTTATCAACATCATCCCTGTCATCAACGATCGGACGGAAAAAACCGACCTTATTCATTTTTCTTAACAGAAGCTCCATTACTCCTATTGTAACTATTGTCTTGCCACTTCTTGGACCTGTTGCTGTGATATATATATTGTTTGCCATGATAGTTTAAAGCAAGGCGATCTATTACCTAAATAACTCCATCTATAACCTTAACTTTATTCATTGTAAAAATGGAGTTAAGGCGGGGGGGGTATCAGGATTTAATCGTCTCGGAATCCTCCTGATTTTGATTTTTTTCATCTTTTACAGCGGTTTTTTTTATACATTCGCTTTTTTTTGTAATGGGCATGATCTTCTCCAGAATCACTTTGGTGATCATATAGGTGGGCTTGACACCCTCCTTGCCCATTGCTCCTGCAGCGAGTGTATTTCCTGTCATTAAAGGGTTATCAGAGGCATAGTAGGCATATCTCACCTTTGTTTTTGCAGGTATATTGCCCTTTATTATAGAGGCATTTATCGCTTTATGGTAGTGTCCCCCTTCCATTTCAAGCCCTACCGCCTTCCAGTCTGACATGAACATCTTTAGAACATCCCTGTTTTGAAGAGATGTACCAAGAACTGTTGCCACTGCACCAACATAAACACGAACTTGGGGATCAAAATCCTCAGATGTCAGCTCGTTTTCAAAAATATAGTTGTCTGATGTCCCTTCAAAGACATGAGCAGTTGCAAGCATTATATCACCCTTGTCTCCGGGAAGAATACCAGCCTTCCCCATGATTGAGATAGAGCCGTTTGTCAACGCCTTTTTTGTTCCATTCTGCTCATATGGCTTGAGTAACTGCTCCATTGCCTCAAAAGCCTGTGCACCAAAGGCATAATCCATAACCAGTATGACCGGTTTCTCCTTTGTATGTTCGATACCAATATTGAGAGCCGGATGAAACTCCATATCACCCAGCATCGCAGTATCAATAAGCTGACATTCGATATTTGCCCCTGACTGGTCAGGGAGAGTATATACACCCCTTGTTGTAGCAAATTCAATGATCTGACTTCTTCTGTTCTTATCCCTGAGTGATTCACAGAAGGCATATATATCTATTGGTAAAATATCCTTCGAACTGCTTGCAAACGATTTGATTGCAGCGTAGCCGTAGATAAGATTGACCACACTGTGCATATTGGCACTTATTATATGCAGGGGACGATTCTGAAGGTTTCTCTCGACAATCTCCTTGTCAATACGGGATGACCAGAGCTTTCCATATCTCTGATGTCCAATAATACTCATCAGAGACGGTGTAAAATAGATAACCAGGGCATCGTCTCTTGAGTTCTGATCATCTTGAATCCGTTTGCCAAGATGGTAGATCAATGAAAAGAGTCCGTTATTGCTCCTGTGCTCATTCTTGTTGTTCTCCATATACTCGTATGTCTCTCTTGTCTCATGGTATGGTCTTCCAAGGATAATACTCATATTCCATATAGCAGAGTCAAGCTCTTGAGGGGTAATTTCTGATTCAGATTCAGTTGTGTCACTATTTGAACCTCGACCTGTAAAGGGAACTCCCTCTATTTTGGATACAAATTTTTCAAGTTTGTTCCACTCAGGGCTTATACCATAGTCATCTCGCATCCTTTTGAATATCTTTTTAGCCTCAATATTCAAAAATGTCATGTGTGTAATGATATCATAAATTTCACTTATACCCCTTGAAATTATGAAGCAAATCTCATTCTTGTTTATTCTGTAGGATTTTCTTCTCCGTTTTAAAGGTTCAATTTTAACAAAAGGGGTATTATCAAAATGGTCTTCATCAGTCAGAATTATCTTTGTGCTATGTTCAATTCCCTGGGGTAACCGGTCGATCACATATTCAAGCCCTTTAAGTTCAACCACCCTTGGATCATTCATGGTG